>DBOT01000146.1 GCA_002299975.1 Lactobacillaceae bacterium UBA639 | reverse complement strand
ATTAAGGTCCTTCTTTCTAATGGAATGTTGTGGTAACACGATTAAAGACCTTGATGGGTTTTTCTGTCCACTTAAATGTTCAACTTAAATTTTACAATCTGCCGAAACAAAATAATGACTTTTGGTATTTGATAATAATTCTAGTAGATTAGGGGATGAAAAGTGATGAGTGCGGAATTATCAACCACCCTGATCAAGGCTACCCGGATTCGGGAATACGTGGCCAAGCACCCAGGATGTGTGCTAAAGGGTATCGCCAAGGACTTGAGGCTCAACAAGACGACGGCTTACCGTATCTTGACGACCCTGGTCCAGCTCAAGTGGCTGACCAAGCAAGGAAGCTGCTACTACTTACGGACGCAGCAACGGGAGCAGCAGTTTCAACCGGTGGGCTGGCTAGCTAACCAGACCGTGCAACCATTGGTCGACGCCCGCCACCTGACGGCCTTCTTAGGAATGCAGTACGATGGCGAGCTGGTGATCTCCCAGGTCTTTGCGAGTGCGGACCGCCTCAGCGACTTCGCCCTCCTTGGTGAACGGCAATCGCTGAATGCCAGCGCCCTCGGTAAGTGTCTACTGGCATTCATGGATGAACCGACCCGGAACGCCATTTTGCAGACAACCAGGTGGCAGGCAGCGACGAAAAACTCCCTGACCGACCGCCAGGATCTCTTGTACAGTCTGGCCGCGATCCGTGATCAGGGGTATGCCCTGGATGACGAAGAGGTCCAGCTCAACATGCGCTGCCTGGCAGTACCCGTTTACAGCCAAGTGGGCCAGCTTGTGGCGACCCTCGGCGTTGCCGGATCCGATGCGGCCTTACAGCGGCGGCAGATTAAGTCCCTCGCTCATGAACTTGATGGTGTTAGTCACCAATTAACTAACCTGATTTTTTAACACTGGAGGAAATATCAATGTCAAACATCATTATCACTGGTGCCGGCAGCGGAATGGGACTGAGCATGACCAAGAAGTTCCTGGCCAATGATTGGAACGTCATCATGGCAGTCCGGAACGCAGCTAAGGCAGAAAAGATCTACCAGGAGCTGCAGGATCAGTATGACGACCGGGTTGCAATGTACGAGGTCGACGTCAGCGATGGCCAAGCGGTGGCCAAGTTTGCCGACCAGGTAAATGCCAAGTATGATCAAATCGACGCGGTCATCAATAACGCCGGGATTTTCACCGGTGGTCTCCTGCACGAACTCAGTGAAGAGGACTAGGATAAGACGATGGCGGTCGATGTTAAGTCAATCTTTTTGATGACTAAGGCCTTTGTGCCGGGGATGATCGCCCGCCACGCCGGCAACATCATCAACATCTCATCCGTTGCCGGTCTCCTCGGGGACTACAACATGCCTGCCTATAACGCTGCCAAGGGGGCCGTCACCAACCTGGTTCGGTCCATGGCCCTCGACTATGGTCAGTACGGGATCCGGGTAAACAACATCAACCCTGGCGCCACGAACACCCCAATGTTCCAAGGCAACCCTGAAGAGGTGAAGGCTGCTTACCGGAACGGCAGTCCACTCAAGCGCATTGCCGAGCCAGAGGAAATTGCCAACGTTGCTTACTTCCTGGTTTCCGACCAGGCAAGTGCCATCACTGGTCAAAACGTCGGGGCCTCAATGGGCTACGGCATCTGGACCGGCCAACCAAAACAATAATCGTAAACTAAGTAATTAAACTCGTTGGAGTGTTGAACTACGAACTTACTACGTGGTTCCGCGCTCCTTTTTATTTTCTCCGCTATTGTCACCCTAATTGACAATGATTAACTAATTGCCTTCTTAAGCTATCGTTTATACCTGGTTTTATAAATTATGTCATGCCATTATTAAGAATGCGTTTAGAAGATCAGTAAATGACGTAATCGGTTTCATTTCCTGTTATAGTTAAGACATAGCAAAAACGAAATAAACACTTTGAGAGAAAGGAGTGGTGCGAATGGCAGCGTGGAAAAAATGGTGGACCTTCTGTGCTTTCCTAGTTCAAGCCCTAATCGCTGGTAGCGGAATTGCCCTCTGGTATTTCCAAGGTCAGTCTTGGGCACAAAGCATCCTTAGCTGGCTAGCCACAAGCCCTGGGCAAATCACCATGGTCGTAATCGCCGGCTACCTAATCCTGCTGGCCCTGGTAACGATCGGGATTGCAATCTTCCGGCCAACAACGACCAAGAAGATGACCATCGTCCACGATGGCCCATACAAGATGCACATTGATCAGGCAGCAGTTGAAAAGGATTTGCGACTTTCAGTAGCCAATTACGACCTCTACAATCCCGCTGTCAAAATTAAAATGCATCGGCGCAGTCAACAGGCAGATGTTATGGTCGGTGGTATGCTTTCGCAACGTTCCGATCCGCAACTACTACAGCGGACCATTCAACATACAATCACTCAAAACTTGAAGCAACGGTTCAACATCGACCTGCGTAAGCTAAAGGTTAACCTGAAGCCTTACGACCACAAACAAACCATCGCAATCATTTAGGAGGTGTCCGATGAAACTGACAATAATCTTTATGGTGATCGGCCTGATCATCAGTGTCAGCTGGGTCGCCTGGGGATTTCTCCCCATGCTCGCGATTCTGTTGACCACCCTAATTCTTGGTACAATCGGCTTCATTCTCGACGTAATGGGCTACTCCCTTAACAAATTCACGAACAAGTTACTCGAAAAGATCAGTAACTAACCCCATAGGAGGAAATACTTATGACAACACCTAACCAAACTACTAAGCCAGCCGTTGACCAACAACTAACATTTGATGACCAGGTAATTGAAAAAATCGCCGGGATTACCGTCAGTCGCGTCCCCGGAATCGTCTCCCTTGACGGTAACATGTTCAGCGAATTCGCGGACAAGGTAACATCCGGCACGAACGTCACTAAAGGAATCAAGGTGGATGCCGGTGAAAAGCAAGTAGCAGTTAAAATGGACGCCACCATCGAGTACGGCAAGTCGGCCCCAGAAATCTTCAAGGCGGCCTGTCAAGAAGTCGCCAAAGCATTAGATCAGATGACCGGCCTGAAGCTCGTCAAATTCGAACTACACATCAATGACGTTAAAACCCGCCAAGAGCTAGCTAACGACACTGACGAAAAAGACGTCGCTTAGCTAATAACATCGCCAATACAAATAAAGGATCAATGACATAATCTGCCACTGATCCTTTATTTTTTATATTACTGGTCCCGCCGTAATTGGAGGCGGTCGTTAAAGAACTTAGTTAGAAAGATGATGATAATCAAGTAAATCCCCCAGATGATCCACGGGGTAGTCGGCGCCATGGTCATATTGAAGAGCCAGGCTAGCGGGCCAACAAAGTGGTTATGCTGGTAGGTCGGCAGAAACATGCTGTCGCTCAGGGCACTCAATCCACTCAGCAGCATCATCATGAGGATGATCAGCATTACTGGCAACCCGATCCCCATAATGACCTTCCACTTCCGGTTCAGGAGGCTGAAGCCATTGCCGATCGCCTGACAAGTCAGCACAACCGTCAAGAAGGCGGTAAAGTTGATCAAAACTTCATGCCAGCCACCGAACGGCCGGTACGTCATGGTCAGCAGCTCGTCGATCAGGTACACCAGGAGGGTACTGAGCACCAGGGCAACCAGGCGCCCCTGCCAGAGGGTAGAACGCGAAATACCGTTTTGAATGGCCCACTTGAAGTCCCCATAAGACGTCACCAGGAAGTAGATTATCAAGATGGCCGGCAAAAACGTTACCAGTGACTCCGGAATCCCCTGTAGGCTAACTAAGAAGGACATAAAGTTGCGGTTAAAAATCAGACCAAGCAGGTCAATCACCAGTTCAAAGCCAACCACCCACGCGATGGTAATCAACGTTGCGACGCCCAGGCGGTGAAAGACACTGCTGGCCACCATTTTCTGTTTCGTATTAAGCATTCTGCTTTTCGCCTCCGTTCGTTAAGTAGATGAATAAGTGCTGCAGGTCATAGTGACCAAGCTTGACCTGATCAGGAAGCACCCGCTGGTCATCAAGGTCATCCAGCAGGTAAGTTGTCCGGATGTTTCCCAGGTCCTCACTAGCCAGGATCCGGTGACCGGCCGTGTACTTGTCGACCTGGTCAGCCGGTCCGCTGACGGTGTAGGCCCGCTCCAGCAAGCTTTGAACGTCATCGTCGACCACGACCTTGCCCTGGTCAATGATAATCACGTGTTCCACCAGCTGCTGGACCTCCTCAATCAGGTGCGTCGAAAGGACAAATGTCCGTGGCTTAGCCTGGTAGCTCTTCAGCAATTCCTGGTAGAAGAGATCCCGGTGAGCCGCATCCAGCCCCAATACTGGTTCATCCATCAGAATGTAGTCCGCATCGACGTTGAGGGCCAGGACAAACTTGGCGATCGTCTGCTGCCCCGTCGACAGGTTACTTAGGTGTTGCTTCTCGTCCAGGCCAAATTCCTTTAGCTGCCGTGCCGCCGTCTGGTAGTTAAACTGACCATACGCCTCATTGGCCAGGTCAAACATCCGCAGAATACTGGTCCGCTTGGGGTAGAGGTTCGTCTCACTCATCAAAAAGATCCGGCCGAGCACATCATCGTTATCGTTGGCATCCTGGTCCCCCAGCTTGACCGTCCCCGCCGTGGGAAAGATCCGGTTAGTAATGATGTTGAGTAGGGTTGACTTCCCAGCCCCATTTCGGCCGAGCAGGCCATAGATCTTGGCTGGTGCCAGGGTGAACGAGATATCGTCCAGGACCTGCTGGTGGCCGAATCGTTTTGTGACGTGATTAATGCTTAATTGTTCCATCGTGCTCCCCCCGTTCGATCAGTTCAATCAGGTGCTCCTTGGTAATGCCGAGCTTACCGGCCTCGACCAGGAGCTTCTTGATATAGTCGTTGTAGAAATTGTCCTTGCGGCGCTCCATGATCTTCTGCCGGGCACCGGGACGAACAAACATCCCAAGTCCCCGCCGCTTCTCCAGCAGGCCCTCATCAACCAGCATGTTCATCCCCTTGAGCACCGTTGCCGGGTTGATATGAAGCTGTTGGGACAGCTGGGTCGTGGAGGGGATCTGGGCCTCCTCGTCAAAGCCGCCGGTAAAGATCATCTCTTCGATCTGGGCTGCCAGCTGCTGATACAGTGGCGCGGACCCGTCGAATGCAAATTGCACAGGATCATCCCCTTATCGGTTATTTGGTTAATTACTTATGTAACTAAGTATAT
>DBOT01000086.1:2364-3337 GCA_002299975.1 Lactobacillaceae bacterium UBA639 | reverse complement strand
TCAAGGAAGACGTTAAGGAAGACGAAGCCAACGACATCAAGGAAAAGCTTGAAGCCGCAGGTGCTACTGTTACCCTTAAGTAGTCTCAGCTTAATAATAAAAAAAGACGATCGCAAGCGGTCGTCTTTTTTATTATTATCATAATCTAATGTCTACTAGTAAATTATAATTTTATTTATATAAAAAATACCTTTGTAAATAAATTTACCTAATATTAACTTGATTAGTGGGGCGTTTCTTTACTTTGACAGTCTATCCTAAAACTTGACAGGAGGGATTGATTTGAGTGAAGAGAATCAAAAGAAGCTGTTTGGCATCTCAGCAATTATTTGCATTATTTTATTAACGATTGCCTATTTTGGTGATTTAGCCATCAGCAATACTTTAATTAATTATCACAGCTGGGTAGGGACGTTTTGCCAGACTTTTGGCGAGTTTCCGGTTTATCTTATTTTTGCCTTATGTGGACAGATTGCGATGACTTATGCCTGGCGAGGCGACTGTGAAAAGCTGCTGGCAGGACCGTTGTTTGTTGGCGGGCTTGCACTGTCGCTTTGGCAGAGTAAGCAGTATGTCAATGAATTCTTGGGCTATCTGTATTCGGCACAGACCAATCTAAAAAACGGCACAGCAATTGCAATGGCCAACAGCGACTCGGCAACGGGTGGCTTTTCAGAATCGGTAATCATCACCGTCTGGATATTGTTTTTTGCTGCCTTTACGCTGCTGGCGCAATGGTGGTTGAAGAATAAGACGCAAGGCCAACTGACGCGCTATATGCAGATTGCTGTACTGGCATCCTTTACGGTCTGGTTTGCTCTGGAAGTTAATCTGACCTTAAAGGAACTGTGGGGACGCTATCGCCCTTATGAACTGACGGCTGGCAATCATGAGTTTACCAACTGGCTGACCATCAATGGCGTTAATGGGCATAAGTCGTTCCCATCAAGACATACGATGGCGGCAACGCTTT
>DBOT01000086.1:0-2358 GCA_002299975.1 Lactobacillaceae bacterium UBA639 | reverse complement strand
CTTTTTATGGTTCGTCTCCAAAGTCAAGCGCAAGGGATTCTTTGTTGGTGGGATCGTCTATGGTGTCTTGATCGGACTGAGCCGCGTAATTGTAGGAGCCCATTTCTTCTCTGACGTTACGTTCTCGTTTTTCCTGACGGCATTGATCATCTTTGTGATGAACGGACTTGGCAAGAAACTGATTAGAGGCTTTTGCTTACAAAAACTTAGTTCATCATTGAGCTAAGTTTTTAAATTTATCATACAAAAATCCGTTAATTTGACTATTATAATTAACATTAATCCAAAATTTAGTGGTTTGAATCTGTGAATCAGAATACAATAAACGCCGAATAAAGGACGATGAAAGTAGGAAACAACGAACTGCTTTTAAAAATAATCAAAACTTTTTCTTACTGCTACAAGGCTTGAAGAGATCATATTGTAATCGCTTTCCAAAATTCAGCGATTGTTATTATTTTCACAAAAGGTGTTTACAAATCTAGAAAAAGGAGTATAGTAATAATTGTTCAAAGGATAACAAAGTTGTTGAAAAGTAATTAACTGAGAAGGAGTAAGTGCAATGACAGTTAAAGCCAAAGCCACTGTTAAGGCCACTGAAAAGCCTAAAGACAAGGAAAAAACTGCTGAAGAACTGATTAATGGATTGATTGACAAGAGTGAAAAGGCACTTGATCAATTACGCACATTTAGCCAGGAGCAAGTCGACAAGATCTGTCAAAACCTGGCGCTGGCTGCTGAGGAACACCACATGGATCTGGCGGTTTCCGCTGCTAACGAAACCGGCCGTGGGGTTGCTGAAGACAAGGCCATCAAGAACATCTACGCCAGTGAATACATCTGGAACAACATCCGTCATGACAAGACGGTTGGCATCATCGAAGATAACGATGAAGATCAAACCATCACCATCGCGGACCCACTGGGTGTCATCGCCGGAATCGTTCCCGTTACTAACCCAACGTCTACCACGATCTTCAAGTCCATCATCTCTGCTAAGACGCGGAACACGATCATCTTCTCCTTCCACCCACAAGCCCTGCAATCTTCCATCAAGACTGCTAAGATCTTACAGGAAGCCGCTGAAAAGGCCGGTGCTCCAAAGAACATGATCCAATGGATTCCACAATGCAGCATCGAAGCAACGACGGCCCTGATCCAAAACCCTAACACCGCTACTATCCTGGCAACTGGTGGTCCAGCCATGGTTAAAGCCGCCTACAGTTCTGGTAACCCAGCATTAGGGGTTGGTCCTGGTAACGGTCCGGCCTACATCGAAAAGTCTGCTAACATTGCTCGTTCCATCTACGACATCGTGCTTTCCAAGACCTTCGATAACGGGATGATCTGTGCATCTGAAAACTCCGTCGTGGTTGATGATGAAATCTACGACCAAGTTAAGGAAGAATTCAAGAAGTGGAACTGCTACTTCATCAAGCCAAACGAAATCAAGACCTTCACCGATGGCTTCATCGATCCCGAACGTCACCAGGTTCGGGGACCAATCGCCGGTCGTTCCGCTAACGCCATCGCCGAAATGTGTGGCCTGAAGAACGTGCCAGCTAACACGAAGGTTCTGATTGCTGAATACGACGGTGTTGGTGACAAGTACCCACTCTCCGCAGAAAAGCTATCCCCAGTGCTGACCATGTACCGGGCAACTTCCCGTGAAAACGCCTTTGACATCTGCCGTCAACTCCTGCACTACGGTGGTGAAGGTCACACGGCTGCTATCCACACCCTGGATGAAGACCTGGCTACCAAGTACGGCCTGGAGATGCGGGCATCCCGGATCATCGTTAACTCACCATCTGGTATCGGTGGGATCGGTAACATCTACAACAACATGACGCCTTCCCTGACCCTGGGAACTGGTTCCTACGGTGGTAACTCTGTTTCACATAATGTTACCGACTGGGATCTGTTGAACATCAAGGTAATCGCTAAGCGGCGTGAAAACCGTCAATGGGTCAAGATTCCCCCAAAAGTATACTTTCAACGGAACTCACTAAAAGAATTGCGGGATATCCCAAACATTGAACGGGCCTTCATCGTTACCGGCCCAGGGATGAGCAAGCGGGGTTACGTTCAACGGGTAATCGACCAACTGCGGCTGCGTCAAAACCGGACTGCTTACCTGGTCTTCGATGACGTAGAAGAAGACCCATCAACGAACACCGTTGAAAAGGGTGTCGCAATGATGAACGACTTCAAGCCGGACACCATTATCGCCCTCGGTGGTGGTTCACCAATGGATGCTGCCAAGGCAATGTGGATGTTCTACGAGCACCCAGAAACTTCCTGGTACGGCGTAATGCAGAAGTACCTTGATATCCGGAAGCGTGCTTACCAAATCAA
>DBOT01000044.1:309-7723 GCA_002299975.1 Lactobacillaceae bacterium UBA639 | reverse complement strand
CTCCCTCCTTCATTTCATTTTAACAGGTGGGAGGAGTACATAAACAAAAACAACCATTAGCCATAAATAGCTGATGGTTGTTTTGCTGATTATTTCCGCCATAGGAAGTTGATCAGTTCCCGGTTGACCTGGGAATTGTTGTGGAGCTTGCTGTGCTGGGCGTTGGCCCCCTTGATCTCCACTTCCCGGTAGGACTTGGCGCGACCGTTGACCAGGTACTTCAGGGTCTTAGCGGAGTTGACAGGGACGTCACCGTCGGAATGGGAGCCGTCCTCCTTATCACCGTAAATATTCAGTACCCGGGTGTTAGTTGGGAAAGTGTTGCGCAACTTCAACAATGGTTTAATCGTTGCGTCTAGACGTTGCGGTTCCCCGGTTTTGGCATTAACCGGACCCTCGGCCGTCTTTTGACCAACTAGACCGTTGTAGTGGCCGGCGATGGCAACCAGGTGGTCAACCCGCGGCAACTGCCGATTATTGCTGTTGTCGTTGATGTAGTTGATAATCTCGAGATTTCCCATTGAGTGCCCTACCAGATTGATGGCCTGATAATGGTGCTGCTTCTCGAGGGCCAGGATCACGTTCTTGACGTAATTGCCGCCGTGTTTGTAGCCCGCTACATAGTTGTTCCTGTAGCCGTCGAGCTTGTTATCGGCGAGGTTAACTTCGACAATCGGGTTGATGGCATGGGCGGGAATAGTTCGGTTGAAGGTTACCTTACCATGCGTATCAACATTAGCTCGGACGATCGTATTGGTGACGCCAGCCCGCTTGGCAGCGTTGGCCATCTTCTCTTCAGCATGGGCGCTGCTACCCCAGCCGTGAACGAAGATGGTCGGGGTATTCGATTGAACAAACTGCTTGGCGGCCTGGGCCCGGTGCCAGGCGGTGAGGGAAATAACCGCGACCACGGCGATGATCACGGTGGTAATAATGGTGGTTATTCGACGATGCATGCTGTCACTTCCTTTTTGCTAGCATTTTAGTTCATTTTGACGGGGATGTAAAAATTAAAGGTGTTGCTTGAAGAAGCTTTCCAGCTTGGCGAGCGGAATCTTGTCGACCCGATCGTAGAGGTCGATGTGTTCACAGTCTTCGACGATGTACTTCTCCTTAGGTTCGTTAGCCATGTCGTAGGCCCGCTCAGAAAAAGAGCGGGAGTGGGCCCGGTCACCGAAGATGAAGAGGATCGGCCGGGGCGTGATCTCGTCAATGTAGTCCAGCGCTGAGAATTGCAACATGGCCTGGTTCGAGGTGGTCGTGAAGTTTCCCCGGGCATTTTGGTGGAAACCCCGCGGAACGGCGTAGAAACGTTGCCACTCATTGGTGATCGGGTCGGTCTTCGGTAGAGCGTCGACACTTGGGTACGGCTTGGTTGGGAAGGACGGCTTGTATTCTGGCATCCCGTTGGCGTAATCTTCCCACCGCTGCTGGGCGAGGTCGTCCTTCATCTTGTCAAGCTGGTCCTTAGAAAGGCCCATCATGCCACGAATGTCAGTGATATCGTACATTGAAGCCGTTGCAACCGCCTTGATCCGGGTGTCGACCGCAGCAGCGGCGAGGGAGAAACCACCGGAACCGCAGATCCCAATGACCCTGATCTTTTCCCGGTCAACAAATGGGACCTGAATGCCGAGGTAGTCAACGGCGGCGCTGAATGATTCCGCGAAGAGTCCCGGCGAGGAAACGCGCCGTGGTTCGCCAGCTGAGTCCCCCATGTGGGTCTGGTCAAAGGTGAGAACAACGAAACCACGCTGAGCCAGTTCGTTGGCGTAGACGGCCGGTCCCTGTTCCTTGACTCCCCCATAGGGTGCGCCGACGATCAGTGCGGGTAGCGGCTGCTGTTGATCGATGTTCTTAGGGTAGTAGAGGTCACCTGCGAGGGTGAGGTTGTAACGGTTATGAAACTTGACGTGGTCACGTTGAATGTGATCGTTTAATTCTGTGATGTATCCGTAAGCCATGATAAATTCCTCCTAATGATTGTGCTTGATTGTTTTGATGACCCGGGCAGGGACCCCAGCGACGATGGTGTTGGCTCCTAGCCAGGCGTTTTTACGAACGTAAACGGGTTTGAGCTCAACCCCGTGACGCGCCGCCGGGTCGAGTGGGTGGTTGACGGAGATTAGGGTCGCGTTAGGACCGATCAGGACATCGTCGGCCAGGTAGATACCGCCGAGGTCGGTGAAGGTAGCACCGTTATTGATGAAGACGTGCTTGCCGATGTGGATGTTCCGGCCAAAGTCGGTGTAAAAGGGCAGGCGAATCTCGACCGACGGATCTAGTTCCTGCTGGGTTAACCGGGCAACTGCTTCCCGGATTTCGGCTGGTGAATGGACGCCAGTATTGAGCTCCTGTACCAGTTCCTGGTTATGCTCGATAATCTCGTCCAGGTCAGCAATCTGCTGTGAGTTCAGGGTTTTGTTTGTTACCATGGTGGGCCTCCTTAAATGCATTTGTTGATTTTATTCTAATGAGCTAAAATTAAAATGTGAAATACTTATGCTAAATGCATAAACATAATTAAAAGTTATGTAAGGAGGAAGAACAATGAATATCCGGGTACTGCGTTACTTTATCGAAATCGTCCGGGAGGGGAATATCTCAAGCGCGGCCCACCGGCTTCACATCTCGCAGCCGGCCCTTTCACGGCAGATCATGGAGTTGGAAACAACTCTCGGGGTAACCCTGTTTGAGCGGGGGCACCGGCAGATCAAGCTGACTCAGGAGGGTTACTATCTATACGAACGGGCCCAGGAGATTACGGCCCTGGTGGATAAGACTACCTACCATCTCCAGGCCAACGAGGTGGTCAGTGGGACTCTTGATATTGGGGCTGGCGAGAGCAGTGCCCTGATGCCGATGATGGACGTCCTGGCCCAGATCCTTCGCGACTATCCTGAAGTGCGTGTTAACCTGACGAGTGGTGACTCGACAGTAATCCGCCAGCAGATTGACCAGGGGAGTCTGGAGTTTGGCGTGGTGATGGGTCACGAAAACTTGCTGAACTATAACTCACTTACCCTTCCCGCCCAAAACCGGTGGGGGATTTTAATGCGTAAAACCGAACCCATGGCGGCTAAGCAGGTCATCACTCCTGGTGACCTGCTGGGACTGTCGCTATTAACATCGGTTCAATCGCGTGCGCAGGATACCTTTCGTGACTGGGCAGGGGACCTGATTAACCAGTATCATTTTGTCGGCAGCTACAACCTCCTCTACAACGCTGAATTATTGGTTAAGGCTGGCGCCGGAATGGCACTAGCCTATGACGGGATCGCCAACCTTTACGACCAGGACCTGGTCTTTCGGCCGCTGGCGCCCGTTCTTACCGACGCCAACATTCTGATCTGGAATAAGGACCGGCAGCTACCAAACGTGGCCCAGCTCTTCCTTAAATTATTGCGGGAGCGAATTGTTCCGGATGGTAAAGATCGCCAAGCAGATTAGTTGGCTTTTTGGCAAAAGCGCGTAGACTGAAGTCATTGATAGCTAACGAGGAGGTCACGATTATGAAGCATTTAACCTTTACTGATGACGCCAAGAAGCGAGTTGCCAAGTACCTGAGTCCTGACAAGACGATTGTTCTGGACTTTGATGATGGGGTCGGCCCGTTCTCCGCAATTGGCAACTGCAACCTGGATGCCAACTACCGGCTGATCTTTGTCAAGAAGGGGATGGACCTGCATGACTTTGACGAGAAGATCGAATCGAACATCGGTGATATCTACATCAAGAGTGAGCCGTACGCCAACATCCAATTTGAGAACCAGATGGAGGTCCGGTTCAACCCGAAGTACTTCACCCTGCCGATGATGAGTCCAACCAAGGGGGTCCTGACGGAGAACCTGGAAGTCGTTGACCTCACGGAACCCGTCTCAACTGAATACAGTGGTACCCACGATTGTTAATGATGAGGGCGTGACAAGACCTGGTTTTGCCACGTCCTTTTCTGTTTTAAAATGGGACCAAAGGAGGAATAGATGATGGAACGTGCGAAGGTAATTGTGCATATGTATGAATCGATTGACGGCAAGATTGATGGTGATTGGGATGGCCTGCCAGGGGACAAGGCCTCGGGCGACTACTACGACGATATCCTCTTCAAGATCAGTAACACCAATGCCAACGGTAGCAACACGATTGTGATGTATGCGGCGCCTGGTCACCCGGACCTCAGCCAATATGATCCGACGGGAATTGGCTACCAGGACTGGGTACCGGCGGGAATCAGTTCGGCTACCTGGGATGTCAGTTTTGACCGGCGGGGCCGTGCTGGCTGGGAGAAAAACTATTTCGACTATGCCGGTAAGAAGAGCCGGGCGATTGAGGTGGTCACCAAACTCGCCAGCCGCCGCTACCTGGCCTTCCTGCGGGCCATGCAGATCCCGTACCTGGTCTGTGGCGACTCAGAGATTGACTTTGCCCAGGCCCTGGTTAAACTACGGCAGTACTTCGGCATCAAGAAGGTGGCCCTGGGCGGCGGTGCCCTGATCAACGGGGCCTTCCTGAAGGCTGGCCTGGTTGATGAAATCTCGCTAGTGATGGCCCCCTACATCAGTGGGGATACCAGTAAGAAGGGGACTTTCGACACCCAGCAGGTCTTTGTTAATCAACGGTTCAAGGTTACGAAGACAGAATTGCTGGGCGACGGTGGGATCCACCTGCTCTTTACTAAGGACGATTGATAAGTTTTGCTTAATCATTGATGGCCCTCCTAGGCGTAAGGTCAGGGTTCATGGTATGGTTTAATTACCAAAATTAAAGGAGGTCATCATGATGGCTGATAAGGTAATAACGAGGGATGAACTGGCAAAGTACAATGGCCAAGCTGGTCAACCAGCCTACGTAGCAGTTGAAGGCGTAATCTATGACGTCTCTGCTAAACCGGCCTGGCAGGGTGGCCGCCACCATGGAAACCTGGCCGGTCAGGACTTGACCGACGTTTTGCTTGAAAAGTCACCCCATGGTAAACGGGTATTAAAGGATCTGCCAGTCGTCGGTAGACTTGCTGAATAGAACACCAAAACAGCTGCGGAGGGAAAATCCACAGCTGCTTTTTATATAATGAATGCTAAATGATTGATAAAACGATAAATAAAAAAATCATGACGCCTGCAGAGCGGTGTCATGACTTTTTTATTTTATCCCCAAACTTCCTGGGCAATTTCCTTAACCAGAGCGACCTTAGCCCACTGTTGGTCCTCTGTTAAGATGTTACCTTCCTCGGTTGAGGCAAACCCACATTGCGGACTCAAACAGAGATGGTCGAGTGGGTGGAACTTAGCGGCCTCGTGAATCCGGTCAATGATGGCCTGCTTGTCTTCCAGGTTACCGTTCTTGGAGGTTACCAGGCCCAGGACCACGTACTTCTCATCCGGAACTTTGGCTAGGGGTTCAAAGCCACCGGCACGTTCGGAATCGTATTCAAGGTAGAACGCCTTAACGTTTTCCTGAGCAAAGAGGGTGTCGGCAACGGGACCATAGCCACCAGCTGCTGCCCAGGTTGAGTGGTAGTTCCCCCGGCAGACGTGGGTGTTGATGGTGAGGTCATCCGGCAGGTCAGCAATGGCGGCGTTGTTTACCTTCAGGAAGCGCTCCTGAAGAGCCACCAGTTGTGAGGTATCAGCGTTGGGGTCTTTCTTCTTAAGGTTAGCGAAGTTGTTTACTGAAATTCCCCAGGTACAGTCATCGAGTTGGAGGGTCCGGCAACCAGCGGCATAAAGTTCTTCGATAACCTGGTGGTAGGCCGCGGCGACGTCATGGTCGAAGTCATCAAGGTTCGGGTAGATCTCCTTGAGGTTTTCCTGGTTTTCAGGACGAAGGAACTCTTCTAGGAACTGGGCTGGGGCCGGAATGGTTTGCTTGACCTGGGTACCATCGCTGACGTGGTCCCGGACAAACTCGAAGGCCTTGACGAATGGGTGATTTTCACCACTGATCTTACCTGTCAATTGAGCGGAATCTTTCCGGGTTTCTTCATCATGGAAGAAGTAGCCATGCTTGAGGGTGACGTGCTTGACGCCCTGAAGACCCCAGAAGAAGTCAAGGTGCCAGTAGCTGCGGCGGAACTCGCCATCGGTGATGACCTGCAGGCCGGCGGCCTTTTGCTTTGCCACCAAATCGCGAATGGCCTCGTCCTCGACTGCCTTAAGTCCCTCGGCATCAAGCGCGCCTGCCGCATAGGCAGCGCGGGCGTCCTTTACGGCCTGCGGACGAAGAAAACTGCCGACGATATCGGCGCGAAACGGCGCTTTGAGCTGGGTGGAATTGCTCATAGGAATCTCCTTTTGCATGGAATGCTTTGGCGAGAAAGAGTATGAGCGCACTCCTGGTTATCGTAAAATATGCGTTTATATATGTTTGCCATATAGTTTTCCTATAGCCATTTCGACAGCTCAAGACAGCAACATCAAACGCTACCGGTTAGATATGCCTCCGGATGGCCTCGACATAAGCCTGTCCATAGCGCGTGAGCGTCGTATTCTTGCGCGTGATAATGCCAATCTCCATGTATTCATCTACATCGAGCGGAATCGAGATAATACCGGGGCCATTAAGCTCGTGGCTAATCACGCCCGAACACACCGTGTAGCCGTTGAGGCCCATGGCTAGGTTGAACAAGGTCGCACGGTCGCGCACGCGGATATTCTTGCGGCGCTCAAACGTCGAGGTCAGTTCCTCGGAATAGTAAAACGAGTTGTAGCTGCCTTGCTCGTAGGACAAAAACGGATACTCCTCGAGGTCATCGAGCGTCACGCTGGCGTGGTCCGCCAGTGGATGGTCGGCGCATACAAAGACGTGCGGCGTGGCGCAGAAGAGTCCTTCGAATACGAGCTCGTTGGCCGCCAGCATGCGCTCGATAACCTCGCGGTTATGTTCGGATAAGTACAGAATGCCCAGTTCACTCTTCATGTGCGCGACATCTTCGATGATCTCGTGAGTCTGTTCCTCGCGCAGGGTAAAGTCGTAGCGCGCGGCATCGAACTCACGGATCACGTCGACAAACGCATTAACGGCAAAGGAATAATGCTGACAGCTCACACTAAAGTGCGGCACTTGCTCGGATGCGCCCTTGTACTTGCCCTCGAGCAGGTCGGCCTGATCGAGTACCTGGCGCGCGTAGCCCAAGAATGTCTCGCCTTCCTCGGACACAATGACGCCCTTGTTGGTGCGCTCAAAGATGTGCACACCCATCTCGTTTTCGAGATCGCGAATCGACGCGGTAATCGAAGGCTGCGACACAAAGAGCCGGCGCGAGGCCTCGGTGATGCTGCCGCATTCGGCAACCTTAACAACATACCTGAGCTGCTGAAGCTTCATGACTTTCTCCCTAGACGTTCGTGACGCCAAGACCCGTCGCGTCCATCTGGCGCATAAACGACGGCATCTCCCCCGTCGCGGCGCAGGCGGC
>DBOT01000044.1:0-265 GCA_002299975.1 Lactobacillaceae bacterium UBA639 | reverse complement strand
GTCTGCCGCAGCGCCGATATGCCAACGCGCGGCAGCCGTGACGGCCTCATTGGCATTGGCGACTGCAACGGAGTTGGGAACGGCATTAATCATGGGCAGATCGTTATCGGAATCGCCGAACACCGCCACCTCGTCGGGCGTTAGGCCCAAAGCGCGCGCCAGCTCCAGCGTGGCACAGCCCTTGTCCCAACCAGCCGGAAGGATGTCAAACAGGCGCACTCGGTTGTTGGGAAACACAAGCGAGAGTTCCGGCACCTCGGCGGCA
>DBOT01000005.1 GCA_002299975.1 Lactobacillaceae bacterium UBA639 | reverse complement strand
CCAAGACTAGTGTAGTAAGCCAAGAGTTGGGCTGGAACCACACTCAGCAGTGGCGTCAGGCATTCATCAACATCTGGCAGGACAATCGTGTCATCCTCTTGAGCCAGGTGCCGGGAAACAATGGTGATCGTGTTGGCACCACGCGCCCGCGTTTCATCCAAGTTACTCCGGGTCAGACCAGCTGTCCGGTCCTGAGTGATAATCCCAAGAACTGGCGTCCCCTTTTCGATCAGGGCAATCGTCCCGTGCTTCAATTCACCAGAGGCAAAACCTTCTGCCTGAACATAGGAAATTTCCTTCAGCTTCAAGGCTGCTTCCAGGGAAACGGACCAATCAAGGCCCCGGCCAATGTAGAAGGCGTTCCGTGGCTTGGACAGGTAACGAGCAGCAACCTCTTCGATCTTCTTCTTGCTGTCGGTGATGGACTGCATCCCGTTGGCAACCAGGCCAAGCTGGTGCTTAACATCAAACTGCTTAGCAGCATCCTTGCCCAGGTATTCACCCAAGGCCTTAGCCAGGATAGCCTCGACCGCGATCTGCGCCGTGTAAGCCTTCGTTGAAGCAACGGCAATTTCCGGACCAGCGTAGAGCAGTTCCGTGAAGGTTGCTTCCCGTGACAGGGTGGACTTATCCACGTTGGTGATGGTCAGGCTAGGCCACTTGTGGGCGTTGACGTTGACCAGGACCTGACGACTGTCGGCCGTTTCACCACTCTGACTCAGGAAGATGAAGAATGGCTTCTTGGAAAGCAGTGGTTGTTCATAAGCAAATTCAGATGAGATGTGAACACTCGTTGGAATTCCACACAGCCGTTCAAAGATCCGGGCACCAACTAAACCGGCATGGTAACTCGTTCCGGCACCGACAATGTAAATGTGGTCAGAATCGGCCATTGCCTTGATCAGGTTTTCGTCGATCTGTGGATCATCCTTGTCACCAAAGTATTCTTGAACCAGCTTCCGCATTACGGCTGGTTGTTCGTCAATTTCCTTCAGCATGTAGAATGGGTAAGCACCTTTGTCAGCTGCACTGGCATCCATATCAACCGTAAAGCTGTCACGGTGCTTCTCGTTGCCATCGAAGTCCTTGATTAATACGTGGTCCGGCTTAACGATAACCAGCTCGTGGTCGTCGATTTCCATGAACTTGTTGGTCTCCTTAATCATGGACATGGCATCTGAACCAACCATGTTGTAGCCGTCACCCAAGCCGACCAGCAATGGACTCTTGTTCTTGGCAACGTACAATGTCTCTGGATCTTCACGGTCAATCATTACGAAGGCGTATGAGGAGTCTGGGCTGATCAGACGCAGCACTTTGAGCATAGCTGCTTCAGTATCCATGTGGTTATCCACAACGAACTTGTCAACCAGCTGAACGATAACTTCCGTGTCGGTCTGGCTGGTGAAATGAACGCCGGAGAGGTATTCCTTCTTCAGTTGAGCGTAGTTTTCAATAACCCCATTGTGAACCAGGTAGAAGCGGTTATCCTGGGAGTATTGTGGGTGAGCATTAGCTTCGTTTGGCTCACCGTGGGTTGCCCAACGGGTGTGACCAATTCCGGAAAGGCCGTGAACGTCATCCGTCAAGGCCGCTTCCAGGTTACTGATCCGGCCGGGACGCTTAACCAGGTAGTCGTTACCAGCATTATCATTAACGTAAACCCCAGCGGAGTCATAGCCACGATATTCCAGCTTCTTCAAACCATCAATCAAGATTGACAGGGTCTTATCAGTCCCTGTAACTCCTACAATTCCACACATAATTATTTCCATCCTTTAATATTTCAAATAATTGGTATAGATCAATAAACAAAGTTATTAACCTATTGCAACTGTTATGTATGGTACAAGTTTTGAAAATAATTGTCAATTAATTGTTCCTGATTGGTCTAGTTTGCGGAATGGATAAAATAAGAAGCTGGAAAAATACTGTACACTTCGACACAAAGCTAACCTGTAGGGTTCAGCAATTAATGTATAAATAAAAGGCTGGAAAAAACAGCAGTCTTTCCCAGCCCTTACATATAATCTTTATTATTTAACTTCTAATTCTGCCCGGGCAACGTCACCAATCTGCTCAACGTACTGGTGAACCAGCTCTTCAGTTGGCGCTTCCGCCATGATCCGTAGCAGTGGTTCCGTCCCGCTTGGCCGAACCAGGACCCGGCCATCGCCGTGCATCTCGTCTTCGACCTTAGCAATGACGTCCTTGAGCTTCTGATTTTCCATGGCAGCCGCCTTATCAGCCACCTTGATGTTTAAGAGCTCCTGCGGGTAGGTAGTGACGTCGCTAGCCAGTTCCTTCAGGCTCTTGCCAGTTTCCTTGACAACGGAGAGCAGTTGCAAAGAGGACAGCATCCCATCACCAGTCGTGTTGTGATCCAGGAAGATAATATGACCAGACTGTTCACCACCGAGGTTGTAGCCGTTCTTCAGCATCTCTTCAACCACGTAACGGTCCCCGACCTTGGTCTTAACGCTCTTCATGCCGTGGGCTTCGAGGGCTTTGTACATCCCCAGGTTGCTCATTACCGTCGTCACCACGGTGTCCTTCTTCAACAGGCCCTTGCTGTCCATGTACTTTCCGCAGATGTACATGATCTTGTCACCATCAACGATGTTACCTTCGTTGTCAACTGCAATGCAACGGTCACCGTCTCCATCAAAGGCTACCCCAAGATCTGCGCCATTTTCAACAACGGCCTTCTGCAGGCCCTCAGGATGAGTGGAGCCACAGTTGAGGTTCGTGTTCAGGCCATTTGGTTGGTCATTGATCGGCACAAAGTCAACGTTCATGTCCGCAAACAGGTTGGAGACAAAGGCGCTAGTGGCCCCGTTAGCTGCGTCCACAACCACTTTCAGGCCGGAAAGGTCAGTGGAAACCGTCTGTTCCAGGAAGGAGGTGTACTTCAAAGCCCCTTCGTGGTAATCGGCAACTGTTCCCAGGCCCTCATCAGAAGGCCGTGGCAGAGTATCTTCATCGGCATCCAGCAGTTGTTCAATTTCGTATTCCAAGTCATCAGAGAGCTTAAAGCCATTGCCCCCGAAGTACTTAATTCCGTTGTATTTGATCGGGTTGTGGCTAGCCGTGATCATGACCCCAGCATCCGCTTCTTGTGCCCGAACCAGGTAGGCAACCCCTGGCGTCGTCACAACACCGAGCCGCAAAACCTCAATCCCGACAGAAAGCAGGCCGGCAATCAGGGCGTTTTCCAACATCTGACCAGAGATCCGGGTATCCCGTGCAACCAGCACCTGTGGTTGCTTCCGATCTGAATGCCGGGTCAAAACATAACCGCCGGCACGACCAACCCGAAAGGCCAGTTCTGGACTTAAATCTTCGTTTGCAACTCCCCGAACACCATCGGTACCAAAATACTTAAGTTTCATCATATACTCCTTATTAATTAAGACTGACTGCTACTCGTGGCAGTCGATTCCGAATTACTATCTGCATTACTACTTATGCTACTACTTGACGACTGGGTTTGCACCCTTTTCTTGTTTGATGATTCACTGCTCGACGACTCATCACTGCTGCTAGCTGACTCAGACTGACTGCTGGAATCATTGTCCTTAGAGCTAATCGGGACAGTGACGTTGGTTGTGGCCGGCCAGATGACCACGTTGAGGATCTGACCATTTCGATCAAGTGCTTGTAAGGTGACTTGCCGCTGGATATTGCTTTTGGCATCCCGTGGAACCACCACGTAGGCAACCACCCGGTTAACCCGGCGGACCTCATCTTGGGCACCGGTAACCTGAACACTGTCAACATCGGCGTGCGGCCGACCAGCCTGGTAATTATCATCCAAGTTCCGGGCATTTAGCCGAACACTGACCTTGACGTTAACCGTCCGCCGCGGCTGGATCTGAACCGTGATGTTGCGCGGTGCCACCGTGGCCTTGAGCTCAGAGTTCAAGCTACTCGTCTTAATTGGCACCCGGTGCTTCCCAGCGCCCAGCTTGCTTAAATCAGCGTACACCTTGAAGTTCTGGGTATTACTGGTCGTGGTTACCAAAGCGGATGGTCCATTCAGGCGCACCTTGACGTACTGTGGATAACCAGTCACCACGTACTTGGAATTGTCCACCGTGATGTCTAGTGGCATCTTCAAAGTGACCGACTTATCAGACATCAGGACACTGTTTTCATTATTGCTATTCCGCGTATTCTGACGAAGAAAACCATTCTTGCTTCCGTTGACATAGGCGAACAGAAGGATTGCCAACACCAGGGACGCCAGGCGCATCACCCACTTATGGCTGAAGAAGCCCTTATTTTTGCCCATGCTGGCCACCTCCTTGCCGTTCAAAGCGTGAGTAGAGTCGTGTCAGCAGGTTGTCGTGCGTCGGCTCATGTGTACACAGTTGTGAGCGCATAAACTTCAGATAATCATTCTGCGACATGTTCCGGATCAATTCATTGTCCTTAGTGATCGAGACTTCCCCAGTCTCCTCAGAAATGACAATCGTCAGGGCATCAGTAACCTCACTGATCCCTACTGCCGCCCGGTGCCGTGTTCCCAATTCCTTGGGAATCAGCTTACTGTCCGAGAGCGGTAAGTAGGCCGCCGCCACCGCAATCCGGTTATTCTTAATAATTACCGCACCATCATGGAGGGGCGTGTTAGGAATAAAGGTATTGATCAGCAGGGCCCCGGAGATGTCCGCATCGAGGGGGATCCCCGTCTCGATGTATTCTTCCAAACCGGTCTTCATTTGAATACTAATCAGTGCCCCAATCCGGCGCTTCGACATGTATTGAATCGCCTGGTCCAGCTGCTTGATCATCTCTTCTTCGGTCTCGTTAGTCGACTGGTTATGACTGAGGAAGCTCCCCCGGCCAAGGTGTTCCAGTCCCCGCCGAATCTCTGGTTGGAAGATGACCACGATAGCGATCACTCCCCAGTTCAGGATCTGATCCATCACCCAGGAGACCGTGCTCAGGCCGGCGTACCAGCTGACGACCTTCACCAGGATAATGATCATGATCCCGCGGAAGAGTTGTACCGCCCGGGTCCCCCGAATCAAGAGCAACAGCTCATAGATTAGGAACCAGATTACTAAGATATCAATCAGGTGAATCAGGTTTTGCCATGTCAGAAGCGAAGTTATAAACTGCATCGCATTCACCATCCTCTAAATTCACGTTCATATTATATCATTTTTTAGTAGTGACGAAAGTGCCACAGTTAATTCACAAAATTCTGCTATGCTTAGGGAGATTACTGTTATGAGAAGGCAAATAATTTATGAAACATCTATCTGCTGTTTGGCGAATCCGCCTCTTCTTCTGGATCCTAATTATCCTTTTAAAGGTCTTTGTACGCGCCCCATACGATTTCATGGCATTCAATACCTTCCTGGGCTACGTGCCGATCGAACTGAGCTTCCACCTCAAACGCTTTAATGATCGCCGGGCCCTTGCTTTCTGGGTCCTGCTGGTCATCTGGCTGGTGTTCTACCCAAACGCGCCCTACGTGATGACCGACCTCTTCCACCTTTCCTGGCTACACGCCCACACCAGTATCAACGGCATTCTCCGTTCGGACCCCGTTATCTGGCTTAACTTCGCCATGATGATGGTCTGTGCGCTCAGTTGCCTCCTGATCGGGACTGTTACTCTTGAGCAGACTGCCCGGCAATTAACTCAACTGACCACTCCCCACCATCCCCGCATTCGCTACCTCTGGATAGTGTTCTTCATGACACTGGCCAGTATTGGGATCTACATTGGCCGCTTTCTCCGCCTGCACTCCATCTACCTGCTCTTCACTCCTACCTGGTTTTTCAAGCAGTTATGGAGTATTTGGAGTATTAAAATGATTGAATTTGTGGTCATCATGACCATCCTCCAGCTGATTGTCTACTGGTTGATGAAGGTAAGCCAGCACTACAATATGGAGACAAATAAATAAGGGAAGCTCATGATGAGCTTCCCTTATTTATTATTTACTTTTCTGCTAGTGCAGCCTTAACCTTGTCGGCCGTTGGGATTGATGGCATAGCACCCATCTCCTGAACAGTCAGGCTCGAAGCCCGCTGTGCATAAACCAGTGCATCCGCTACGTTAGACAGGTCATCTTCCAGTTGGGAACTCAATGCCCCAATGAAGGTGTCACCAGCTGCCGTCGTATCAACAGCGTGAACCTTAAATGCTGGAACCAGGCCGTGGTCATTAGGGGTAGCGTAGAAGACACCCTTAGCTCCCAGGGTGATCAACAGGTGCTTAACCCCTTGCTTTTGGAAGTATTCCGCACTCTTCATCATGGAATCTTCGTCCGTAACCGGGATTCCTGTCAACAATGCACATTCACTCTCGTTTGGTGCGATCACATCGGTTACCTTGAGCAGGTCCGGAATAATCTCATGAGCTGGTGCCGGGTTAAGGATCGTCGTCACGTTGTGTTCCTTAGCCTTCTTGAAAGCGGCCAGAGCAACTTCTTGTGGCGTCTCGAATTGGCTGATCAGGAAATCAGCATCGTCCAGGACATCATCAATGTCATCCACCATGTCTGGCGTCATTGCCTGGTTAGCACCGCCGTAGATCATGATGTCGTTTTGCCCTTCGGCATCCAGGGTAACGGCCGCTGTCCCAGTACCGTGGTACTTATCGATTGTTACGTGGTGCACATCGATTCCGTTATCCTTCAGGGCTTCCAGCATGTATTGACCTTCGCTGTCAGAACCAACTGCCCCAATGAAGGCCGTCTTAGCACCGGACCGCGCAGCCGCAACCGCTTGGTTAGCACCCTTACCACC
>DBOT01000007.1 GCA_002299975.1 Lactobacillaceae bacterium UBA639 | reverse complement strand
ATTAAAGATAATTGGTTAAAACTCGCTGACGGTAACCAAATGCCGCAAGAGGGCTTTGGACTCTATAAGGTTGACGGTCAGGAAACAATGGATAACGCCATCAAGGCCGCCTACACAGCTGGGTACCGCCTGTTTGATACCGCTCAGCTATATGGTAACGAGGCTGAGGTTGGGACAGCCTTCAAGAACCTCCAGATTCCGCGAGACGAGATCTTCCTCACCACTAAGGTTGCTGAGGATAACCAGGGCTATGATCAGATCATCAAGTCAGTCAAGGAATCATTGAAGAAGCTCCAAACTGACTATGTTGACCTCTTACTTGTCCACTGGCCAATCGAGCGCGCCTTCTTTGACACGTGGCGGGCATTTGAGGACCTAAAGAAGGCCGGGCTTGCCAAGTCCATCGGGGTCAGCAACTACCAGATGATTCACCTGCAATACCTGGCCACTAAGGCCCACGAAATGCCGGTTGTCGACCAGATTGAACTGCACCCATTGCTGACCCAGAAGCCACTGCTCAAGTTCAACCACGACCACCAGATTATCACCCAGGCCTGGAGTCCTCTCGGTCGAGGGGCCGTGCTTGGTGAGGAAGTTCTGAAGAGGATTGCCGCCGCTCACGGTAAGTCCACGGCCCAGGTTATTCTGCGGTGGCACCTCCAGAATGGGGTATCCTTTATTCCGAAGTCGGTTCACACCGCCCGCATCGACCAGAATGCCGCTATTTACGACTTCGAACTGTCGGCAGATGAGATGCAACGAATCGACGAACTCAATAACTACCAACGGACGGGACGAGAACCTGAACTAACATACGAATACGATCAACAATACTAATTAGAAGCTGCGCCTGGTGATAAATCAGCGCAGTTTTTTATTATGATCATTGTCATCATTTTCACATTTATAGTCTATTACTAGGGATAACAAGCTTACATTGGGTTTTCATAAATTAGCGGCTGAGTCGCAATGAAAATGATTACAATTATTTTCGATAAACGTTTGACATTTAAAATCACAATAGTATATTATTCACGTAGCCAAATGATAAACGTTTAACATTTTGCGGCAATCTAACTAAGAAAGCAGAATTGATACTTATGAGTAATAAACATTCCATGATTACCAAACTAGCATTCTTGTCAGTATCGTTCATGGTTACCAGTGCCTACGCCATCCAGGGGTCACTTCCCCAGCTGAAGGCCGCCTTAGGGATTACTCAAACCCAATCTGAGTACCTGGTAACCACCCCATCATTTGCCGTCATGATCTTCGTGGTTCTCTCCCCACTCATCCAAGAGTGGTTCCACATCTCGGATAAGAAGATTATCATGGCCGGGGTAACGATTGTCGGCGTTGCTGGTCTGGTTCCCCTGTTCGTCAACAACTACATGACCATTCTGATCTCGCGACTGATTTTAGGAGCCGGCTATGGGCTTTATAATTCCCAGGCCATCTCAATGATCGCTGTCTGGTATGATGGTACAGAGCGCGCTCAGATGTTGGGCTGGCGAGCCGCCGCCGAACAGATCGGTCAGGCCGCTACACTGACCATCGCTGGTCTGATCTTGAGTTACGCTGGCTGGCACCAGTCATTTGCGGTGTACGCACTGGCCTTCGTTGTCCTGATCTTCTTCGCACTTCGGGTTCCCGATGACAGTCAAGCCCAGGATGACGATGTTGATGAAGACGCACTGGCCGATGATCTCGGTGAAAATGATACCAAGAAGATCACCAAGATCAGTCCCGTAGTTTACCTGCTCGTTCTCTTTGCATTCCTGCTGGTTGTGGACTACGTTGGAATGGAGAACCGGTTCCCAGGTCTGGCCGTTGCAATCAACGGTAGCCACTACACCGGCTCCTCAATGTTCTTGTCCCTGATGCTGATCGGGGCTACCCTGGGTGGAATCTGTTACGGGGCCATCCAGAAACGATTGGGCTTCGGGACTGTCTACCTAGGCTTAGGACTGATGGCCCTGTCCAACTTCCTGTTTGGTTTTGCCGGTCATAACTACTTCCTGATGGTTGTCGGCCTGCTGCTGATCGGATTCCCATTGCAGCTGGTTTCACCACTGATCTTTAACCTCTTGCCAGACCTGGCACCCGCTAACCGGCAGCCACTGGTTACCTCCCTGTGCCTGATCGGTTTCAACTTTGGGGCCTTCTTCTCCCCAACAATTGCCGAATGGACGAACCATTTGATGGGCCAACCATTGTCCGGCATGGGGCTAGCAGCACCGTTCCCGGTTTACGGGGTGGGGCTGATCATCATCGCCCTGATCATTTTCTTTGCTACCCGTCGCAACGCTAAAACTAACTAATTAATTTGGAGGTCTTTATTATGCCTATTCAAAACAAAGCAATGTTAATCACCTATTCTGACTCCATGGCCAAGAACATCAAGGAAACCCACGAAGTCCTGAAGGAATACATCGGCGATGCCATCGGCGGTGTCCACCTGCTGCCATTCTTCCCATCCACCGGTGACCGTGGTTTCGCCCCATACCGTTACGACGTGGTTGACTCCTCATTCGGTGACTGGGACGACGTTGAGGCCCTTGGTAAGGACTACTACCTGATGTTTGACTTCATGATCAACCACATCTCCAAGAAGTCCGTAATGTACCAAGACTTCAAGAAGAACCACAATGCTTCCAAGTACAGTGACTTCTTCATCCGTTGGGAAAAGTTCTGGGAAGCCGCTGGTAAGGGCCGTCCTACTCAAAAGGACATTGATATGATCTACAAGCGGAAGGACCGGGCGCCTGAACAAGAAATCGAATTCGACGACGGCACTAAGGAACACCTCTGGAACACTTTTGGCGAAGAACAGATCGACATCAACGTCAAGAGCAAGGTCGCTAACGAATTCGTCAAGCAAACCCTGACCAGCATGGTTAAGCACGGGGCTGACTTGATTCGGTTGGATGCCTTTGCCTACGCCGTTAAGAAGGCTGATACCAATGACTTCTTCGTTGAACCAGAAATCTGGGACCTGCTGGAAGACGTTCGTAAGATCCTGGCACCTTACCAAGCCGAAATCCTGCCAGAAATCCACGAACACTACACCATGCCACAAAAGATTTCTAAGCACGGTTACTTCATTTACGACTTCGTTCTGCCAATGACGACTCTATACACCCTGTACTCTGGTAAGACTAATCGCCTGGCCAACTGGCTGAAGATGAGCCCAATGAAGCAGTTCACGACCCTGGACACCCACGATGGGATTGGGGTTGTTGATGCCAAGGACATCCTGTCTGACGACGAAATTGACTACACTTCCAAGGAGCTCTACAAGGTTGGTGCCAACGTTAAGAAGAAGTACTCCAGTGCTGAATACCACAACCTGGACATCTACCAGATCAACACGACCTTCTACTCCGCCCTTGGTGACAACGACAAGGCCTACTTGATGGCCCGGGCATTCCAAATCTTTGCTCCTGGTATTCCAATGGTTTACTACGTTGGTCTGCTGGCCGGCTCAAACGACCTGGAACTCCTTGAAAAGACCAAGGAAGGCCGGAACATCAACCGTCACTACTACACCAAGGAAGAAGTTGCCAAGGAAGTCCAACGGCCAGTTGTTAAGAACCTCTTAGCACTGCTCTCCTGGCGGAACAAGTTTGCCGCCTTTGACCTTGACGGTTCCATCGATGTTCAGACCCCAACTGACACCACGATCAAGATCACGCGGAAGGACAAGGATGGCGCTAACGTCGCTGTCTTGGACGCCGACGCTGCCAACAAGACCTTCAAGATTACCGCAAACGGCGAAACGGTAATGGAACAAAAGTAACGCCAATCTAACCTTTCCATAAATGACAAGCACTTACAATCGCTTGTTAAATCCAAAATACCGGTCAGAACCTGAAATGATTCTGACCGGTATTTTTATTTTGTACTAAAGCGGTTTAGCTATTCGCCATCAACACAGAGCTTCTTGATGGCCTGAGCATAGATCTCCATTGCCTTAAACATGTCCGGCAGTGGCCATTGTTCGTTGGCCTGGTGCATGTAGTCCGGCGTGGTTGGCAGCATCCCACCAAAGGCCACACAATTGTGCATTGTCCGGGCAAAGGTGGCCCCACCAGAAATCTGTGGCGTGGCATCATTATCACCCGTCTGTTCCTTGTAGACGGCCATCAGAGTTTGAATGAGCTTGCTGTCCTTTGGAACGTAGAGCGGGGCAACGTAGTCAAACGGTGCGTACTTAAGGTCGTATGGGGCAACGTTTTCGTTGAGCTTCTTCAGCAATTGATCACGATCAACCGTAACTGGAATCCGCAGGTCAATTTGCATCCGGGTCTCCTTCTCATTGATCTCCAGGCTGGAGATGTTAAAGGTCAGGTGACCAGATTCATCCTCAACGTCACCAAGTACGTTGGTCCCGGTAGCGTCTTCCTTGAAGAGCTTACCGATGAAGTCCAGTGGCTTGAAGTCAAAGACGTCATCTAAGGCAATCGCCAGCCGCAGAACCGCGTTAGTACCCTCAGGAGCCAGCATAGCGTGAACCGACTTCCCAAGCACAGTGATGGAGTGATCATCGCTGGTGTACTTGAAGCCGTGCTTATCAAGGGCCGCCTTAACCTCGTCCTGCTTTGGACCGTCATAAACGGCCTTGTCAGGAACTGCGTTGAAGGCGTTCTTGAGGCTGATGTTCAGTTTGTCCGTACCCGGACCAACCAGGTAGGCCTGCTCCAGTCCCTTCTCGGCGTAGATCAATGGGAACTCAGCATCTGGTGAGATTCCACTGTCGATTGGCGCTTCCTTCTTGTTGTACTGAGCAATCCCCCGCCAGAGAATTTCTTCATCGGTCCCGTAGATGAAGCGGATCCGCTGATTGAAGTGGTAGCCCGCATCCATCAGGGCCTTAACTGCGAACAGGGCAGCGATTCCAGGCCCCTTGTCATCTTGAGAGCCCCGGCCATAAACGGCGTTGTTAATGACGGTCCCCTTGAATGGATCGTGTTCCCAGTTCTTGAGGTCGCCAGCGGGAACCGTATCGAGGTGGCAAATTACCCCAAAGACTTTGTCACCCTCACCGACTTCGGCATAACCGTAGTAACCGTCTGGATCTTCGTAGGTCTTGAAGCCCAGCTCGTCACAGATCTTCATCATTTCGTCCAGGGCATTGCGGATCTTCCGCCCAAACGGTGCCCCGTCCTCGGCTGGCTGATTATATGACGGTACCGAAATCAACCGTTCCAGGGTCTTAACAGCTTCTTGTTGTTCCTTCTCGTTTACTAATTGTGCCATAAATACTCATCCCTTTTTACAATACGGCAGCAACACCTAAGAATACACAGGTAACAATAAACAGGTAGATCATCAACTTGAGCATCCACTTCCACCAAACACTGACGTTGACGTGGGCAATTGCCAAGACCCCCATCACGATTCCGGAGGTTGGCGTGATCAGGTTAACCCAACCAGAAGCGGCTTGGTAAGCCGTGATGACCAGACTACCAGAGACGTGGGAAAAGTGGCCCAGCGGACCGATAATCCCCATCGTCGCTGCCGCCAGTCCAGAGGTTGATGGAATCAGGAATGACATTGGAATGTAGAAGATGTAGGTCA
>DBOT01000059.1 GCA_002299975.1 Lactobacillaceae bacterium UBA639 | reverse complement strand
TTATTCTTGAAATTTAGGAGGAGAAAATTAATATGATAATGCTGATTTTATCTTTAATCGTAGCCGTCGAGCACCTGGGGATTATGCTCCTGGAGATGTTTGGCACACCCCAGCAACAGGCCCAAGCATTTGACATGCCATTAGAGTATGTCAAGCAAGCACCGGCCCGCGTGGCGCTGGCTAATCAGGGGATCTATAACGGGATGCTGGGCGTTCTGCTGATCCTCAGCTTTTTGCTCTTTCACGGCGCCGTCTTGGTTATAGTTTTGCGTCTGTTACTAGGCTTCATCGTGGTTGTGGCCTTGTACGGGGGAATGACGGCGACCCGGAAGATCTGGCTGGTGCAACTGTTGCCGGCCGCCCTTGCCTTGCTGGTTACTTTTTTATAGAACGGATAAAAAATACCGAGCCCACAATGGGTTCGGCATTTTTTTAATCTAGGGACTGGGAGTAGACTAATTCATCAGTTGAAATCTGTTCGTTCAAGGCGTTTGCCAGCTCCTGCGAGAGTTTTCCAGCGGCCAAGCGTTCCTGAACAAAGCTGTGCTCCCACTGGAAGGCCTCAATCGAGAGGTTGGTGATCATGTCCAAATCGAGATCCTGTCTACGGCTGAAGAGTTGCTTCTGCTGGAAGAAGACCCGGCGGACCATTGCGACCTCATTGGCATTGGTGGTGTTCTCCACCGAATGAAGGTACTCATCCACATTGTTGTTGACGATTGTGAGCACCTTCAAAATAGCCTGACGTTGCTGCTTGATGGCCTGCACTGTCTGTTTGTGACTGGCGGCGGGCATAATGTCCGGGTGGTACGAACGGAGGTGGCGCTTCCGGAAGAAATGCCACTTGAGGCGGTGCCAGAAGAGGCTCGTGAATTCGGTCAGCTGATGCTGCGGTGAGCGGAAGATTGATCGATTGACAAAGTGAGCATACATGGCGGCCTCCCGATCGCTGATGGCCCCGTCCGCATTTAGCTGGTCCAGGGTCTGCATTTCGACCTTATGAGCCCGGCTCATCAGCTGGGTAAAACGTTGCTTATTGAACTGGTGGTACTGGTTCATCTGGGTGCTGAGCTGGTCGATGACAATTGCCCTTTCCCGTGAGTCCTCCGTCTGGGTCCGCAACTGGTTGATGGCGTATTGGATCGTGGCGATGAGCTGACGGTGAAATTCTTCTGGCGTGTAGCTTTGCGACTTAGCTGGCAACATGAGCGGGAAGACAATCGCCCCGACCAGCAGGCTGATGAGGATGACGATCGCCGCAATCAGGATCATGGAGTTCCGAAAGGCGAAGGCGTGGTGGTTGATCATTACCGGCAATGAAAAGGCCAGTGACAGGGTGATTGTCCCGTGGATCCCCCCGATGGCCATCAGGATGCTGTCACGGTTGAGCTGGTCATTGGCTGAGCCGATCCGGACCAGTCGGAAGCGGACCCAGCAGTACCGCAGCAGGGTCATGATCAGGTAGAGAACCAGCGAGATCACGAAGAGGCGTCCTAAGTTGGGAAGGCTGGTACTTCTGGGAACCTGAGGGAGCAGGACTCCGAGGAGGACAAAGACCAGCCCATTGAGCGCGTCGCTGATGATTGTCCAAGTGGTGGTGGTGGCCATCTGGACCTTGGTCGAGGTCAGGCGCAGACGGTTATAGAGAATACTATGTACTACACCGGCGGCCACCACGGCGAGAATGCCGGAGAAGTGGAGTTCCTCGGCCAGCCAGTAAACGACAATTGGGGTCATGACGTTGATAGGGATGACGATCGAGCCGATGTCGACGTGGGATCGCATCAATTGGGTCCGCAGTTTGATCAAGAGAAGGCCCATGATTGCTCCGAAGATGATCCCCCCGAAGAAGACGTAGACAAAGATCCACAGACCGTGGCCGACTGAAAAGTCCCCCGAGCGGTAGGAAGCTAGGGCAAGGTCGAGGAGGACGATTCCGGAGGCGTCGTTGAAGAGCGACTCATATTCGAGGGCTCCGTTGACGTTTTCGGGAACCGACATCCCCGTGGTGATCGACTTAACCGCCACCGCATCAGTCGGAGTGATGATGGCAGCGAGCATGAAGGCTAGGGTAAACGAGAAGGTCTGCGGCATTGCCAGATGAAGGATGGTCCCGGCAATGATGACGGTTACCAAGGACAATACCACTGCAATCGAGAGGATTGATCGGAAGTTGCGCGAAAGGTAGGTAAACGACTGGTTTTGCCCGTCGTTGAACATTAAGGGCGCGATGATCACCATCATGAAGATTTCTGGATGCATCGTGAAATCAGTCGCCGTGGTCGGCAGACTGGCGAGCAGCACCCCAGCGATGATCTGGTAGATCGAGAGTGGGATCTTAGGGTAGATCAGGTGAATAACGTTGGCCACGACGACCGTGGTCAACAGCAAAATGATTCCCAATAGTAAAGCCAATGAAAAAACACCACCTTAAAGATTAATAATATTATAAACAGACTGCGTCATTTTAACATTGGGAGCGCGAATTTGACAACATACTGAAAAAACGAGGCTGGCGAAAATTTTCGCCAACTTCGTTCTATTCACGTCCCAGCAGCATCTTGACTGCCATTGCGATGTTGTAGATGAACAGCAATAGGGCAATCAGCAGGGCAAAGGTTAACAAAACTCCAAACAGGGCCCCGGCATGGAAGGTCGCCTGATACAGGGATGCAATACTCATTGTAAGGATCGCAAAGATGATGTAGAGCAAGGGGAAAATTTGTGACCAGAAGGCCTTGCGGGCGTTTTTAGTGATACTTGGGTCGTCGCTTGCCCGGGCGATAATCCAAACGATGAGTGGAAAAATCACCGGAAGAAACAAGATGCTAAGGTAGGAAAGGGCATTGACGATCCGGCTGGTGGTACTGCTTTGCATATTAAACATCCTTTTTTACGTTTATTATGCCTGATCAGTCAGGGGAGTGCAATAATAAGGCACTGGAGGGCAACGACCAGGCCGATAAAAGTCGTCCAGTCCCGACGCGTTAAGGGAATCCGGTGCGCACTAGTCCGGGCCTGTCCCTCCACGAAACCGTGACTCTCCATGGCTTGAGCCATCTGATCTGCCCATTGGCTGGCAGCCAGGATAGCCTTGAAGTAGAGCCGCGGCGACCACCAGTGCAGGGTGATTCCCCGCATCTGGCCCGCAATTCGGATGAGGCGGACCTCCTGGTAAATGCGGGGGAAGAGGTTAAGGGCGGCTAGGACCCCGTATGCAAATTTACTCGGGAGATGGCAGTTCTGCTCAAGGGACTGCACCAGTTGCAGGGCGCTGGTGGTGCAGCTAACCGCCGACCCGGTCAAGACGTAGACGTAGAGCCGACTCACCAGGACCCAGGCAAAGTAGACGTTGCGGCTGGGACTGAAGAATGCGATGGTGACGAAGATCGCGACCGCCGGAATCAGGGTAACGGCAATCATCCAGGTTAGCCGGCGCCAGCTCACCCGACGGTAGATCAAGTAGGCCAGAGCCAGGATGATAATCACCACGTTGCTGAAAAGGTGATTGGTAAAGGTAACCTCCAGGGCGATGATAAGTACCAAAAATAATTTTAAGCTTGGATTCATTCTTGCACCCCCTGATAGAAAAGCTTTCCAGCATCTAGGCGAAGGTGGTAGTCCACCAGTTGGTCAAGCCCCGTCAGCTGGTGGCTAATGATTACGATGGTTTGGGGCAGGGCTTGTTGGCAACGCTTGATTAGGTCAAAGACGGTGGCCAGCGAGTCCCGGTCAAGGCCGGCGAAGGGTTCGTCGAGCAGGAGTACGGGGTGGCCGATCATCAGCATGACCAACAGCTGCAGCTTCTTGCGCTGGCCGCCGCTGAGCGAGTACACCACCCGGTCCTCCATCCCTGCTAGACCAAAGTCATTTAAGATCGTCTTCAACCGATTGTTAGTGAATACGGGCTGGCGCTGATAACGGGCACTAAGGGCCAATTCTTCGCCGACAGTAACGTTGAGGAACTGTTCGTTGGCCTGCTGGAAGACCAAGCCGACTTGGTAGTGATATTTCCCGGGTGATAATTTCTGAATATCGTCTTTTAGGTAATCAATCTCGCCCTGGTAGGGGATCAGCCGGGTGAGCGCCTTGAAGAAAGTCGATTTTCCCGTTCCGTTTGCCCCGGTCAATAGGGTAATCTTATTTTTAATGATTGCCAGGTCGGGAATGGTGAGCAGCTCCCGATTGCCGCGGCTGATCTTGACGTCGTTGAGCCGGATGATCGCTGGCGCCGTTGTTGCTGGAACGGAAACCTGGAGCGGCGTACTAGCAGTGGCATCTGCTCGTTTAATGACGGCCGCTCCTTGGGCAGGGGTGAGGGCCGTCAGTTTTCCTGCGACGAAACGGAAGACATGGGGGCTGAGTGTGGCATAGCCGTGACAATCGTGGTCGGTCACGATAAGTGTGCGGCCTGGTTGGGCGGCCCGCCACCGGACCAGCTGTTGGATTAAAAATTGCCGGTTGTGCTCGTCAATGGCGGCAAATGGTTCGTCGAGGAGAAGCAAGTCAGGGTGCATCGCCATGACGACTGCCAGGGCGACCTTCTGCTGCTGGCCGCCAGAGAGGGTCGTGATTTTCCGGTCGAGCAGGTCGCCGATTTGGCCAAAGGTGCTGGCTTCCTGGATTCGTGCTGGCATCTGGCCGGGTGCGACCTGGCAGTTTTCAAGGGTGAATTCGAGCTCGTGACGGGGCGTATCCATGGCAAACTGCATTGCTGGATCCTGAAAGAGCATCCCCATTCGTATTGGGTGCTGGTTGACGGTTGCCCGTCTGATCTGCCCGGCAGTCACCTGGCCGCCGTATTTTGGCAACGAGCCGGCAATCAGCTTAAGCAAGGTGGACTTCCCGCAACCGGATGGCCCGATGATCAGGGCTTCTTCACCCGCTTCAATGCACATGTCGAGGCCATTGATAACGGGGTCCTGGTGTTCAAATTGAAAGCTGAGCCGTTCAATATTGATGGCCTTCATAATGATTTACCTCCGGATAACATGGGCCCGATCAAGCATGTTAATGATCAG
>DBOT01000085.1 GCA_002299975.1 Lactobacillaceae bacterium UBA639 | reverse complement strand
TTCCGGCCAAACATCATTAAACAAAAAAATCAGCCACCAATACAGGCGGCTGATTTTATTACGTAATCAAGTTATCTTAACATTATACAAGTGGAATTAATTGTATATGCTAAATTAAGTATTATTATGCATTATCAACGGATAAATTGCAAGGAGGAATTTTAATTTTGCGTAAATAACTGAAAATGCCATCCCCCTAGCGGTGAGATGGCAAGAATTTATTAAGCCTCAAAGACATCCTGCTGTTTACCAGTCAAGGTAATCTTATCAAGGCCATTGTTTAATTTGTAGTGGTCTGCGTCGACTTTTTCTTCACGGTAACCAGCACGAACAAAGGCATCCGTCAGGTTAGTCATGAACTTCTGCCCGGCAGCAGCGGATTCATAGATCATTTGATCAAGGTACATTGGTTGATCAGCACTTTCCCGGATCAGTGTGATCAGGTAAACCTGCTTGCCAGTCTTGTCAATGTCAGCGGTATTTTGCATTAATGACATTATGCATCCCCTCCTAACATCAATTATACCTATAATTCGGCAATAACCAAGCCTTTGTCAGTAATTATTAATCAAAAAATTGATATTGCGTAAGCAACCTCTTAGAAGTTCAGCCGAATCTGCAAAGAACCCGTTTCGACCATCGAACCCAGGCACTTCATTGCTAGTGCGTAGGCCTGCTGGGCTGTCTGATCGTTAGCTGCCCCTAACTTGGTCTGGAGCTGGTCACCGTCGAGTTCAGCGGCAGCCGTGTCCGTAGTCAGCAGGACGTGCCGACCGGCAGCAATGGTGTTCTGCTTCATCTCTTCAATAGCCGCTTCGTAACGCTTCGGATGCTCATCACCGATTGTTGCCAGGGTGTGGGTCACCCAATACATGTTGCTGATGTCGTAGTGCTCTTTAGTATCCCGGTAGGCAGCCGGTGTATCCTTCACATTCGTGTAGAACGGTGCTAAGGCATTATAGGCGTTCGGGCCAAATGCCAGCCAGCAGATTCCCGCCAGCTTTGCGGGTACGTCTGAGCGAATCTGCAGAATGTGCACTTCTGAATTCCGCTGGAGACCAATTGGCCGGAAGGCGTGCTGCTGAGCTGCCGTCCCGAGGTCGCTGTAAGGATCGTATGGCGTGTGCTGGTAGTGAGAACTCAGCGCATACTTAACGTCTTCGATCGTCAGCAGATGTTCTGGCTTACGGGCAAACGGCAGGTCCGGGTCATCCGGCTGCGGATCGGCGCTCGGGTTAAAGAGACGTTGAACGTACCATTGGCGTGGAATGTTGTAACGGTAATCAGAATCATTGTGACTACCGAAGATATGGCGGAGATTATAACCATCCCCACCACCATCAATATCCAGGTGGTGGTCAATGATCAACTGCTCCAGCCCCGCAGCAGCCATTGTGTCTGGCGACTGGAAGTCGAAGTCCGTGACGGCAAACCAGTTTGGGGCCACCACGTAGCAATCATCTGGAACCCGCTGGGCAATCCAGTGGTGACCACCGATTGTTTCCATGTACCAGACCTCATCCTTATCCGAGAAGGCCACCCCATTTGATTCATAGGTACCGTACTTGCTGAGGTACTTACCTAACAACTGAACCCCTTCCCGGGCTGAGTGAATATATGGCAAAACGAGGGTTACCAGGTCTTCCTCGCCGACCCCTTGCTTGACCAGCGGGTCGATCCCCAGGACCCGGGAATTGGTCGTACTGGTTTCGGTGGCCGACATGGTAACATTGGCTACGTTGATGCCGGCTTCACCCCAGATGCCCATCTTCTTGGCGACGGACGGAATTTCTGGCACGGCTGTATACCGCATCGGGTTAGCAGGTAGGTCAAATTGGGCCTTGTTCGTTACTGACTGATACTGACGGGGCTGCTGGTCCGGTTCCACTACAATGAACCGCTTAGGGTTAAAGGCGTGACCGAAGTCTTCATTCCGGGCTACCAACGTTGAACCATCAGCGGTGGCCTTCTTACCAGCTAAAATTGTTGTACATGGCATAACTAAGATCTCCTTTTTTATCCAATTAACACCAAAACTACCTTCATTGTAGTCGCTTAATAGACACTTCTCAAATCTTAAAATAAAAAACGACCCAGGATGAGTCATCCAGGTCGTTTCGTAGTTTTTAAATATTAGCCTTCAAAAGCCTTCGTCAATGGTGGAACCACTTGCTTCTTCCGGGAAACAACACCAGGAAGGTTCATCCGGTTGTTGTCATCAAGCTTGTGGCCAAATGCTTCCTCAACCTTGGCAGTGTCGTCACCAACAACCAGCAGTTCAGAGTCGCTGTTCAGGATGTTCGTAGCGATCAGGATGAAGAGCTGGTAGCCATTGGCGTCCATCAGTTCATGCATCTTCTTTTCCAGGTCAGCTTGACGCTTGAAGACATCGTCCAGTTCAACGGCGTTTACTTGACCGATCCGCATCTTGGTGCCGCCGAGTTCGAAGGTCTTAGCATCGCCATCAACGATAGTGGCATCGTCCTTGGCATCAACGTTGGCACCAGCCTTCAACATTTCAACACCGTACTTCTCGTAGTCGTCCACACCGGCAACCTTAGCCAGGTACTTAACAGCTTCCCGGTCATGGTCAGTGGTCGTTGGCGAGTTGAGCAGCAGGGTATCGGAAATAATTGCAGAAAGCATCATCCCGGCCAGGTTAGCAGGAATTTCAATGTGCTTTTCTTGGAACATTTCCGTCAGGATCGTGCTGACACAACCGTAAGGACGTAAGGTTGCCCACAGTGGTTGGGCCGTGTTGAAGTTGGCCAGACGGTGGTGGTCAACCAGGTGTGTAACCGTAACCTTGTCGATGTCGCTGACACTCTGTTGTGGTTCGTTGTGGTCAACCAGCATTACCTTGTCGACTTCGTTAGCAACCGTCTTAACAACCCGGGGTGCCTTCATCCCGAACTTGTTCAGGGCAAACTTGGTTTCATCGTTGGGTTCACCAAGCGCAACCGCTTCAGTCTCGTAACCCAATTGGTTTTGGAAGTATGAGAACGCCATTGCCGCCGTAATCGCATCAGTATCCGGCTTTTGGTGTCCAAAAACTAACTCTTTATCCATAAAAGATTCCTCCTGTTTGTTCACATTTTGCACCGATCCATTCCGTGCGTGAACCAGTCTCTAATAGCCATTTTATCATGAATGGTGGTAAACGTGCACAGCTTTCTACCGGTTTGTCAGATATTCTTTAAGAACCGCCCACATCTCTGCATGCTGTTGATTGAAGAAGTGCGGCGATTCATGCATACCAAAGTACCGGGTCTTGACCGTCTCACTCGGCTTGGTTAGGTACTGGTGATCGGTCGTGCGGCGGACCAGGTAAAAGGCATTGACGGGTTGGACCACGTCACCATTTGGGTAGGTATAAGTATCGCTATCCAAGATTTTCAACAAACGTTGGGGTTCAACCGCAAACCCGGCATCTTCCTTAAACTCCCGGATCAGGGTTTGGGAAAAGGTTTCACCAAACTCCATGTAGCCACCAGGAAAGCCCCAGTCACCGGTATCGGCCCGCTCCTGGAGAAGGACTTCTCCCTGCTCATTTAACAGTGCACCAGATGCACTAGTCATAATCAGCGGGCGGTGACCAACCAGCTGCCGAATTTTCTTGATGTATGCCATCCTTCATTCCCCATTTCTATAAATCACACGTGGCCGCAAAGAAGCGGTCTACGCTGGCCTTATACGCCACTGCCAGGGCCAGGTGGTGCAGCATCTTCTGTTGGTCAGTCCGGACGGTCGGTGACGACAAGACCTGCCCGGTAAAGGCCGCCTGAACTGCCGCCTCCAATTCCTGGCAGAAGTAGTCATAGGCGTCGCTCCGGTTAAAACGACTGTTCTGCTGGATTTGTACGGCCACCCTGAGATCGGCCAGGGGCAGGATGTTCTTAGCGACCGCAATAAACGCCAGGTCCGCCAGCTGCTCTTGACCATACAATTTCTTGACGGGCCGCTCAACCAGGTGGTGTTTGACATAGTTACTGACCATCGCACTGGTCAACCGAACGTCTTCCAGTGGTGCTAATCGTTCATTCAGATAAGCCGTCACCTGTTCTAAGTACAGGCCCATCGTCGGTAGTTCTGCATACCGGGGCATCTGTAATACCAGCTCACGTGCTTGTTCCATACTCATTCCTCATTTCAGCGTCCATCGGCGCAAGTATTAGTTAACCGCACTCGGGGTCTCTTGCAGAATGTTGGTCTGCTTGAGGCGGATCTTAACCGGGGTTCCTTGAGTATCGGTATCGATAACAAAGGTCCCGTTCGACTTGACCGATCCCAGGTGGTGGTCATTAACCGCGATATCCTGGAACATCGGCCGGTCAGTGATCACCTCAAAGTTACCGGCAAAATCAGCGTCATAGGCCAGAAAGTCAGCGATCTGGTGAGGATTCCGTTTAAGCCGGTGCAGGACTAATTCTCCCCGCCGGGAACGCGCGCCAACCTCAATCTCGTCAAGCGGCATCTCCTTGAACGCCCCCCGCTGGGTAATGGTGGCAATCCGCTGGCCAGCC
>DBOT01000149.1 GCA_002299975.1 Lactobacillaceae bacterium UBA639 | reverse complement strand
ACTTGGTTTGACAATTCGTCATACAAAATAACCTAAGACTGGACGATCCCAGTCTTAGGTTATTTTTATTTATTCATTATTTGAGGTTTACTTACCCTGTTCCTTCTTCAGACGTTCAATGTCACGAACGATCATTAATTCCTCATTGGTTGGAATAAGAAGCGTCTTGATCTTAGCGTCATCAGCAGACAGGTCACGTTCAACCCCATGGCACTTGTTCTTTTCTTGGTCAATCTTGATGCCGAAGTAAGCCAGCTTGTCAGTAACCATCTTCCGGACTGGAATACTGTTTTCACCAACCCCAGCGGTGAAGACGATCGCATCAGCACCATCCATTTCAGCAATGTAGGCACCGACGTACCGGACAATCCGGTTGACGTACATATCAAGGGCCAGTTGAGCCTGATCATTACCCTTGTCAGCAGCAGCCAGGATATCACGCATATCTGGTGACAGTTGGGAAATACCCAGTAAACCAGACTTGTGGTTCAAGATACTGATCATCTCTTGTGAGGAAACGCCCAGCTTTTCTTGAACAAAGGCGACGAGTGATGGGTCAACATCCCCAGAACGGGTTGCCATGGTAATTCCGGCCAGTGGTGAGAAGCCCATGGAAGTATCGAAGGACTTACCATCCTTGATCGCCGTAATGGAAGCACCGGCCCCAATGTGCATCGTGATCAGCTTCAGATCCTTAAGGGGCTTACCCAGCATCTCGGCGGCCCGACCAGCAACGTAACGGTGACTAGTACCGTGAGCACCGTACTTCCGGGCACCATACTTTTCGTACCATTCGTAAGGAACACTGTAAAGAGCATTCATCTTTGGCATGTTAACGTGGAAGGAGGTGTCAAAAACAGCAACCGCAAAGGCATTTGGCAATACCTTCCGGAAGGCCTTGATCCCGATCAGTTCAGCAGGGTCATGCAGTGGAGCATATTCAGATAATTCATCAATCTTCTTGATAACATCATCATCGATCACTGCAGAATCCTTAAAGAATTCACCACCGGCAACAACCCGGTGACCAACCGCCGTAATCTCGTCATAACTCTTAACGATTCCCAGGTCAATCAGTTGATCCAAGAGGTAGTTAACGGCTGCCCCGTGGTCAGCAAATGGCTTTTCTTCTTCGTGCTTTTGACCGTCGCCAAACTTGATCTTAGCGTGGCCCATCTTTTCGCCAATCCGTTCGATGGTTCCTTCAGCAACCACGTCTTCGCTTGGCATATCAAATAACTTAAACTTTAATGTTGAACTTCCCGCATTAACGGCAATTGTTTTTGACATTATAAAACTGTCTCCTTTATTGAACTAAATTCGTAGCAACCCAGTGATCGATCTCGCCGACAAAGTCACCAAACTCCTTGGTCTTCTTGAACGATGGGAACTCACCCAAAAGGACCTTCGTTGCCTGCTTGCTGCCGCCACCATGACGCTGCAGTAAAAGAATAGCCTTTTGTGCCGCCGGATTAGCGAATAGCTCAGCCGGCAGGTTAACGAGTCCTTGCAGGTAAGCGACCGATTGGATCCACTTAACAAATGACTGTGATTCCTTAGTCTGGAATAAGTTGCTTGGTACCAGGAATACTCCAAAACCACCAGGCCGCAGGTAATTCATCGACTGTTCAATCAACAGGTGATGAACATAGGAGTGCCCCTCCTTTGCCCGGGTTTGGTAGTTTTTCGTATTTTGGTCCAGCGGATAGTAACCAATCGGCAGGTCTGCCACCGCCAGATCACATTGGGGAATATCCAATGCGTTGATGGCGTCCTGGTGATACAGGTCCACGTTTAACTTCTGCAGTGCGACACTGGCACTGGCAACCTCGAGCATCGATGAGTCATTGTCGATCCCATAACCGTGAATCGGCTCCTTGCTGGCCTTTTGCAACTGATTAACAACCGTTGTCAAAAGGTTGGCGGTACCAACGGCAGGGTCAAAAATACTATATGGCCGATTGATCTTCGTCACCTTTTCAATCAAGAACGACATCAAAAAGCCAATCGTATCTGGCGTCATCTGGTGATTAGCTTGGATAGCATCCTTGCGAATCACCTTCAAGAAACTCAATTGAACCAGTTGGCGCAGTGTCTCGGCATCCGCGTCAGCAATATCGAGTTGTTGATAAATTCCTTGCAGTTTCTTAACTGTTGCCGGATCAGGAACCTCATCTTCAACTTGAACCTCATTGTCAATGACGTTCTCGATATTCTCGAGCATGGCATCTAGATATGAACTTCGTAACGCAGATTGCAGAATCTCCGTTCCCTGGTCAAACAATTGAAATAATTGTTGTGGTGTTTGTTGTGCCAGTGTTGGTCACCTCCATTAGATTACAATCATTCCACTTAATAGTTTACCGATTAAAGCAAATAAATTCAAGAATCGGCCTTTCGCTACACAATTATTTTTCATTTGCCAAGTTCCGGGCGGCTTCATGAAGGAACTGTTGTATTAACTGGTCCTCAATTGCCCATTGCTCAGTGTAATAATGATACTGCCAAACCACCGCTAAACAGATGATCGACAGGACAATCATCCCCGTCAGTAGGGCATATCCCCGGTGCTTACTCATGATAAAACTTAATAATGCCAACCAATTTTTCACCATTTTCCCGGGTCACCTCCACCAGTACCCGCCGTCCTGGCAACCGCTTGAACGCACACGTCTTAGCTCCAATGAACAGTGGCATGTAGCCGCCGCGGCTCCATGCCGTCAGGTACAGTGTATCTCGCTTTTTCTGAAGGATATAGTCCAAGTCACTTCGACAACTGTTAACTCTAATGTTGTGACTATTAACCTGCTTTAGTACAAAGTGGTGACTATCGGCTTCCATTTCCTTCAGAAAAACGTACCAGTCAACCGAGCTATCTAGTGAATGCCGATTGCTAATTGCAAGAGCATTCATTGACCAGCCCGCCAGCAGGAGGGTCAAGGCAGTAATTAATAGTGCCACCACACATTCAATAATGGTAAATCCCCTAAGTCGCCTCATTTTCGTAATGCCACCACCAATCGTGAACCGTGATAAACGGTGATACGGCCGGGAGTCGCCAACGCCCGGTAATCACCGCGCTTAATGACGGTCGGATGACCAGTGGCTAGTAACTGGTCACTGCTTTCCTTGGCCAGCCGGGCCGCCATTAA
>DBOT01000140.1 GCA_002299975.1 Lactobacillaceae bacterium UBA639 | reverse complement strand
GCCATTCGTTGCTGAAGACTAATCCAAAATAAAAAAAGCTTGCTTCATTGTGAAGTGAGCTTTTTTTGTATCGCAATTAGGACGAAAGGGCTGACCTATTAGGTTGGTCGTTTGCTGTTTTGGTGAAAGGAAAGTAAAATGCGTAAAATCGAAGGACACATTCACCTCGTCCGGGAGATGGCCGGCGCCAAGGGGCAAGGCCGGCTCAGTCCCCTGGGCAATGGTTACGCCATCTGGGATGACGGTGAGATTATTAAATTGATTCCGGACGGCTGGGGAGATGACAACTTCCTGGCTGAAAAGTACCTGCAGATTATGGATGAGGAAGGAATTGAGAAGGCGGTCATCCTTCAGGGAACCCTGAATGGCTACCAAAATTACTATACCTACCAGGTGGTCAAACGCTACCCCGACCGCTTTATCGGTGCCTTTTCTGTCGATCCCTTTGACGACCAGGTGATGGCGATTGTTCATCGTTACGTTGATGATCTCGGCTTTCGGGCCATCAAATTTGAGATCAGCCAGGGGGGCGGGCTGCACGGGTTCCACCGGCCATTTCGACTGGATATTGATAATCGGGTCACCCAGATCTTCCATTACCTGGCAGACTACCCTGGCTTTGTGGTGACGGTCGACTACGGGGCGACTGACCAGACCAGTTACCAACCAGAAGCAATTGTTAACCTAGCCCGGCGCTATCCAGAATTAGACTTTGTGGTCTGCCATCTTTCCTTCCCCGATAGCAAGCACCCTAACCAGCTGGCTAACGTACTTGGCCAGTTTGCCCCGCTGGCTAACATCAGTGTTGATATTTCGGCGATCCAGGATATTCTGGGCGAGGGCCGTGATGACTTTCCATATCCACGGAGCCAATGGGCGGTTCGCCTTGCTAAGGAACGCTTAGGGGCTAAACGAATCATCTGGGGAAGTGACGCCCCGTGGTCCGCAACGTTTAATAGCTACCACCAGCTCGCGACCTGGCTAGAACATACCGATATCTTTACCCCGGCTGAATTGACTGACGTGATGGCCAACAACGCTGCGCGGATCTACTTTAAGCCGGATAATGTTGCGGCGGCTCGTCAGGCTAATGACCCGGCCTTAGCGCGCTTTAAGGCTCATCATCCGGGAGCAGTTGATTAAGCGAATCGGGCTTCTTTTAGTGGCCGGTGTGATATGATAGTAATATCCAATTAAAAGGCGGTGCTACCGCTGATTTGGGAGGATTATTATGCGTGAATTTTTCAGTCGTGAAAACTGGCTGTTTTATCTGAAACACCCAGCGGTCCGCTGGAATGTCTATTACATATTATGTGTGACCGTGATCAGTTTGGTTCTGGCCTTTATGTTTAGCTGGGAAGTCGGACTGGTGGTTTTAGTATTGGCAGTTATTGGGAGTACTGTCAGTCTCCGTCGACTTCGGCAACTGGTCAACGATACCCACGAATACTTAAAACGCCTGACATATCAGATTAAGAGTGGCCAACAAGAGGCCCTGTTAGAGATGCCAATGGGGATGATCATGCTCAACGCCCGGAACGAGATTGAGTGGATTAATCCGTATATGGCGCGCTACTTCAAGCTCGAGAAGGTCGTTGGTAAGAGTGTTGACAGTGTTGATGAGCAACTAGCGAAGATGATTGATAACGGCCGTAGTCATAAGGGTGCCCAGATTGTTACCTGGCGGGACCGGCAATTTGAGTTTCTGGTTCAACCGCGCTACCGAGTGGCGTACTTGCTGGACATTACCAAGTATGCTGCGGTGGAGCGACAGTACCGGCAGGAACAGATCTTCTTGGGGAACATCTACCTGGATAACTACGATGAATTGATTCAAGGGATGAGCGATACAGATGTCTCTAACCTGCACAACTATGTTACCTCAGAGATCAGTAAGTGGGCGAGCGCTAACCACCTCTTGATGAAGATTATTGATGACGATAACTACCTGATTATCGGTCACCAGAGCTCGCTCACGGAACTGGAGAAGAAAAAGTTTAAGATCCTGGACGTGATTCGCCAGAGTACGTCCCAACGCAACTCACCAGTCACCCTTAGTGTGGGGATTGCCTACGCTGAAAATGACCTGATCAAGTTGGCAGACACGGCGCAGAACAACTTGGACCTGGCGCTTGGTCGTGGTGGCGACCAGGTTGTCGTCCGGGCCAAGGACCAGCCAGCGCGTTTCTATGGCGGGAAGACAAACCCGATGGAGAAGCGGACGCGGGTACGGGCCCGGATGATCAGTCAGGCATTGCAGGAACTGATCAACCAGGCGGACCAGCTGTTCGTTATGGGGCACCACAACCCTGATATGGACTCCTTGGGGGCTTGCCTGGGGATTCGCCGGATTGCTGAGATGAATGGTAAGGAGTGCTGGATCGTAGTGGATGATGAGCACCCCCACGCCGATATCCAGCGTCTGATGAATGAGATTGACAACTACCAGACGATCAAGGACCACATTATCACGCCGGCGGAGGCCCTGGAAAAGGCTACCGATAATAGCCTGCTGGTGATGGTGGACCACGCCAAGCGGAGCATTACGATCTCGCCTGAATTGTACGACCAACTCCAGAACCGGTTAGTAATCATTGACCACCACCGGCGCGGTGAAGAGTTCCCCGAGAACCCACTGCTGGTTTACATCGAGCCGTACGCCTCCTCAACCTGTGAACTGATCACCGAGATGTTCGAATACCAGCCACGGGAAGGTAAGGGGCTGAATAAGCTCGAGGCCACGACGATGCTGACGGGAATTCAGATCGATACGAAGTCCTTTACGAAGAGCGCCGGAACCCGGACCTTTGATGCGGCCAGTTACCTGCGTTCGGCCGGAGCTGATGGGATGATGATTCAGTCCTTCATGAAGGAGGATCCGCAGAGCTTCATGGACCGTAATCACTTAATTTCCCGGGCAATAATTGATGATCACATGGCAATCTGTGCCGGTGAGGACGACCGGGTCTATGACTCCGTCACGGCGGCCCAAGCGGCAGATATGCTCCTCCAAGTCGAAGGGGTGGAGGCCTCATTTGTCATCACCAAGCGGGCCGATGATAAGGTCGGCATTTCTGCACGTTCGGCTGGTGACGTCAATGTCCAGATCATCATGGAGCAGATGGGCGGCGGTGGTCACCTGGCTAATGCAGCAACCCAGATTGCCGGTGAGACCGTCGATACCGTTCGAAAGGAATTAATTGATCTTCTGGCGAAGACGGTTGATAATAGTAGTCAGGAAGATGAAGAGGAGTGAACAAGATGAAAGTTATTTTTACACAAGATGTTCGTGGCCGGGGTAAACGTGGCCAGGTCAAGGAAGTACCAGATGGCTACGCTCAGAACTACCTGATCAAGCGGGGCCTGGCTAAGCAAGCTACTAAGGCCGCAATGAGTCAACTGGCTGGTCAGCAACGGGCTGAGGCTAAGCACGCTGCCGAAGAGCTGGAAGAGGCTAAGCGTCTGAAGAAGGTCTTAGAAGACGATAAGACAGTTGTTGAGCTCAGCGGAAAGGCTGGTACGGACGGTCGGATGTTTGGCTCAATCTCGACTAAGCAGATCGCCACGGCCCTGCAAAAGCAATACAAGGTCAAGATCGATAAGCGTAAGATCGAACTGGCTGCGCCGATCAAGGCCTTGGGCTACGTAAACGTACCGATCAAGCTGCACCCCGAAGTTAGTGCCGAAATTCGGGTACATATTGCGGAAAAGTAGTTTAATCGGTATAATTGAATTTCGATTTATTAAAAGCGAGGTATCGTCATGGATAATGCACCAATGCAAGAAGAGCCACACGATATTGAAGCTGAAAAGGCAGTTCTTGGAGCTGCTTTTTTAAGTAAGAACGCGTTGGCAGACGCAATGGAATACTTGCAACCCGGGGATTTTTATAAGCGGGCCCACCAGATTATCTTTTCGAAGATGGTGGCGTTGAATGATGATGACCAGCCAATCGACGTGGTGACGATCAAGAGTGCCCTGGATAAGGACAAGCAGACCGAAAACGTTGGTGGGATGGTCTACCTAGCTGAACTGGCCTCGTCAGTTCCGTCAGCGGCTAACGTGACCTTCTATGCCAAGATTGTCCATGATAAGGCCGTCCGCCGTAACCTGATCAATACCGCCACTAAGATCATCAACGAGGGGTACGCAGACGATAACGACACCACCGACCTGATCGACCAGGCGGAGCAGTCCATCCTGCACGTGTCTGAATCAAATAACCAGGATGGTTTCCAGAACATCCAGCAGGTCCTAAACAGTGCGATGAACCACATCGAGACCCTCTCTGGCAATGACTCAGAGATTACTGGTCTGGAGACGGGGTACCCGCAACTAGACCGGATGACGACTGGTTTCCATCCCGATGAACTGGTAATCATTGCGGCCCGGCCGGCGGTGGGGAAGACCGCCTTTGCCCTCAACATTGCCCAGAACGTGGCCACTAAGACTGATAAGACGGTGGCAATCTTCAGTCTTGAAATGGGTGCCGAATCACTGGTCAACCGGATGTTGTGTGCTGAAGGAAATATTGATGCCAACCACCTCCGGACCGGGAACCTGACCCCTGATGAATGGGAGAGCCTGTTCTTTGCAGCGGGGACGCTGTCGAATGCCCACCTCTATATCGACGACACCGCCGGAATTAAGGTAGCCGAGATTCGGGCGCGCTGCCGACGGTTGAAGAAGGAGACCGGTAACCTGGGCCTAATCGTGATTGATTACCTGCAGCTGATTGAAGGGAGCAACCCTGATAACCGGCAACAGGAAGTGTCCGAGATTTCACGGCAGCTCAAGAAGCTGGCTAAGGAATTAGAGGTACCGGTAATTGCTCTGTCACAGCTCTCCCGGGGAGTTGAACAGCGGCAAGACAAGCGGCCGGTCCTGTCTGATATTCGTGAGTCCGGATCAATTGAACAGGATGCGGATATCGTTAGTTTTCTTTACCGTGACGACTATTACGAGCACGATGATGGTGATGATGACCAACAGGACGGTGGTCAAAACGGTGATGGTGACGACTCCAACGTCAGTGAAGTCGAAGTCATCATTGAGAAGAACCGGAGTGGCCCGCGGGGGACAGTCAAGCTGTTGTTTGCGAAGTCTTACAACAAGTTTGCCTCCGTGGCCTACGTACCGGGGGAACAACAAAACTAAAAGTCCGAGAACCAGTCTAGGCTATGGCCGAGTTCTCAGCTATGTAACTGTAGTATCGAAGGGGCGTTTCAGATTTACTGGAGTGCTCTTTTCGTTCGCTTAAGGAGAAAAAACAAGGAGGCGTTAGGATGAACCGTCAAACAAAGGGAATTGAGTTGAAATGGCTGCTGTTGGGGATGTTCTTCGGGAGTATCGGCAACAGTTTTGTCTGGCCATTGACCACGATTTATATGCATGAGCAGCTGCACGAGTCATTAACCGTATCAGGGATTGTCTTGCTATTTTATTCCGGGGCCAATGTGGTCGGTAGCTATATCAGTGGATTGCTCTTTGATAAACGGAATCCGCGCCACCTGATGCTTGGTGGGACCATCGCCGCGACCATTGTGATCGGCGCAATGATCTTCTTCAATGGTTGGCCCATCTACGCTATCCTGTTGACGGCGATCGGCTTTTTCAACGGCTGGATCATTACGATGGTTAATTCGTTTGGGACCCGGCTACACAAAGATGGCCGTTACGTCTTCAACATGCTCTACTTCGCTAACAACTTGGGGATGGTGATCGGGACCACGATTGTCGGCCCGCTCTATCAGCACGCCCACGGAAACATCTCACCGCTGTTTACCATCACGACGATCCTCTACATCCTCTTCACGATTGTCGTCTTCGTCTACTTCCGTGAAGATCCGCACCCAGCAGCGGTGGATCCCGAACGGTTCAAGAGCGACGAGGCAGAAACAACGACCAAGCTACCTCGCGCCAACTTGTGGATTACTTGGATCTTCTTTGTGGCACTCTGCGTAGTCTGGACGATGTACGAGCAGTGGTCCAGTAACCTGTCTGTCTTCATGACTGAACAGGGGATTTCAATGACCAAGTACAGTCTGCTATGGACGTTGAACGGGGTCCTGATCGTCATCATGCAACTGCTTTTGACCTGGCTGAACCGCTGGCATAATAACCCCTATGCGCAAGTCTTCATTGGGATCTTTACGGTTGGCTTCTCCTTCGTCCTCTTGCTATTTGCTAAGAGCTACGCCTGGTACGTTATCGCCATGGTGATCCTGACGATTGGTGAAGCCACGGCCTTCCCAACAATGCCTGCCATCGTTAACAGCCTCTCGCCAGTTGATGTTAAGGGTAAGTACCAAGGGATTCTTAACGCGTTCTCGTCACTCGGGAAGGCGTTTGGGCCACTGTTTGGGGGCCTGATTATTGGAGCAGCCTCCTACCACATCCTCTTTGTGGTCTGCGCGGTCTCAATCTTTGTAATGGAAATTATTGTCTGGGCAGTTGTTCAGCTGAACAAGTCCCGGACGGTCAAGTACTAAGGAAGTAATTGTGGTGTTCTACAACAACTTTGATAATGTTCATGGTGAGGACCGCTATGGAATGGTCGGGAAGACCGGTGACGGTTTTCGTGAGAATCGGCAACTGGAGGTTTCGTGCTACCGGTGCCATAAAGAGCCGTTAGTGATCGCGGAACGAAACTGGATGGACACCAACCAGGATGACTCACAACGTTACCAGATTGTGGTGGCCTGTGAGCATTGCGGGGCGGTTGATGAATTTATTGTCAATGATGGTCGCGAGGGTAAAATCGGTAAGCTGAAGCATGGTAAGCAGCCGGTCAGTCCCGCACAACTGAATTAGTAAAAGGGTTAGACGTTGCGGCCTAACCCTTTTAGTTTAGAGTTATTTCCTGGGAAATGTCTTGCCATCCCAACTAGTGAAGATGCTAAAATGGGACCTATAAGGCTAAGGGAGGTAAGAGCGATGGATACTAAACAGTACCGTTATACAAAAGACAACTTTAACATTAAGAAGGCCCCAACTTGGGTGGCGGACTCCACTGATCAGCTTGACAAGATCAAGGACACGATCGATAAGAATATTAAGCGGATCAAAGAAGCCCAAAAGAAGATGTATGCCCGTCACCGTTACGGGGTGATTGTCGTCTTCCAGGCAATGGATGCCGCCGGTAAGGACAGTATGATCTCACACATCTTCTCCGGAGTGAACCCGGTTGGCTTAAAGGTTGCTAACTTTAAGCAGCCAACCTCAGAGGAGCTGCAGCATGAATACCTTTGGCGGATTAACAAGGCCCTGCCAGAGCGGGGATCAATCGGGGTGTTTAACCGGTCCTACTATGAGGATGTCCTGGTTTCCCGAGTACACCCAGAATTAATTCTCAAGGCAAACCTGCCGGGCGTGACGACCCTGCTGGATGTCAACAAGGACTTCTTCGACATGCGCTATGAGGATATTCGTAACTACGAAAAATACCTGTCTCACAACGGCTACATGATCCTGAAGTTCTTCCTCCACGTCTCCAAGGAGGAGCAGAAGAACCGGTTCTTATCCCGGATTGAGACGCCACGGAAGAATTGGAAGTTCTCTGCGGCCGATATCCGTGAACGGCAGTACTGGGATAAGTACCAGTCAGCCTACAACAAGGCGATCAACGCCACCGCTACTAAGGAGAACCCGTGGTACGTCATCCCGGCCGATGACAAGTGGTACTCACGGCTGATTGTCTCGGATATCATCACCAAGCAAATTGAAAAGTTGCCACTGGCTTACCCAGAGATGACCCCCGATCAGGAAGGGGAATTGGCTAAGGCCCACCAGATTCTATTAAATGAAGACGGAAAGAAAAATTAGAAATAAAAAATGGATTGCGCACTGCACAATCCATTTTTTGATATTATTGTTCCTTTAGCTTGCGTTCAACCATCGTGGGGTCAGCCTTGCCGGGATTTAATTCCACCAGCTTTCCGGAACCGATGTAGATGATCCATTCGGCGAGGTTGACGATGTGGTCACCCGACCGTTCAAGGTAGCGGATGACCGCAAGATAGTCGCTGTAAGTCTTAACGTTACCGCCCGCCTTGGCCAGCGCCGTCAGGATAGCCTGTTGCTGCTGGACGTAAATCATGTCGACGCGCAGGTCCTCGTTAGCGACCTCGTATGCCGCCTGTTCATTTGTTTGGGCATAGGCATCCAGGACCCGTTCCAGCATCTCGCGTACGATCAACATCATCTTCTCGATTTGCCCTTCAATCTGCTCATTATGCTCCCGATCACTCAGGTTGATTGCAGCCCGGGCAATGTGGGTGGCGTAGTCCCCGAGCCGCTCGATATCGCTACTGGCCTTTAAGATGCTGATGATCTTACGAAAGTCACTGGCGACCGGCTGCTGGAGGGCCATCAGCTTGAGGGCTTCCTTTTCTAGGCTAACCTCCTCATCGTTGATCTTGTTATCCGTAGTCAGAACCTGGTTGGCAAGGGCGGGATCATGCTCTGTGAAGGCCTTGGTTGCCTGGTAGATCTGCTCACTGGCATCGATTCCCATCTCCATGAAGTGGCCACGGAGACGTTTCAGTTCGTCGTTAAAAATAGCACCCATATTTTTCCTCCTAACCAAACTTGCCGCTCAGATAGTCGGCCGTTTGCTGCTCGTGTGGGTTCATAAAGATTGTGGCGGTCTTATCGAATTCAATCAGGTGGCCCTGGTGCATGAAGGCAGTCCAGTCCGCTGACCGGGATGCCTGCTGCATATTGTGGGTCACCATGATGATTGTAAACTGCTCCTTTAATTGTACTAGGGTATCCTCAATCTGCGAAGTCGAAACCGGGTCGAGGGCGCTGGTCGGTTCGTCCATGAGAATGATTTCCGGCCGAACCGCCAGCGTACGGGCGATGCAGAGGCGTTGTTGCTGACCACCGGATAAGGCTAAAGCACTAGACTGGAGCTGGTCCTTCACCTCGTCCCAGAGGGCGGCCTGACGGAGACTTTCCTCAACTCGTTGATCAAGGACGTTGCGGTCCTTTTCGCCAGCCAGACGCAGGCCGTAGATCACGTTCTCGTAAATTGACATGGGGAAGGGGGTTGGTTGCTGAAAGACCATTCCGATCCGCTGTCTTACCCGGTAGACGTTGACCTGGGGCTGGTTGATGTTGACACCGTGGAAGTTGATTTCCCCGGTTACCGTGGCGAGGTCGTCGTTCATTCGGTTGAGACTGCGCAGGACGGTTGATTTTCCCGAACCCGAGGCCCCGATCAGGGCCGTGATCTGGTGCTGGGGAAACTTGAGGTTGACGTCAAAGACAACGTGCTTATCACCGTAAAAGACTTGGAGATCCTTTACTTCTAAGGCTGAGTTTGTTTGCATTCTTCTATTCCTCACTTTGCTAGGCGACGTTTGATCCGGTGCCCGACGTAACGGGCGATCAGGTTAAATAACAGGATAGTGATGATTAAGACCGCGGCGGAACCGTTGGAGACTGCCCGGGCATCGGGAACCAGGCCCTCACTGTTGACCTTCCAGATGTGGACCGCGAGCGTTTCAGCGGGCCGCATGGGGTTAAGGAAGCTGGTTGGACTGAACGGGTTCCAGTCGGTATAGCTGATCACTGGGGCACTCTGACCGGCAGTGTAAATAAGGGCAGCGGCCTCACCGAAGATCCGGCCAGCACTCAGAATGGCCCCGGTGATAATCCCAGGGAGGGCGGCTGGCAGGACGATCTTGGTAGTGACGCGCCACTTAGCCATTCCCAGTCCCAGACCGGCCTGACGCTGGAGATATGGCACCTGGCGGAGGGCATCCTCGCAGCTACGGGTCAGGATGGGGAGGTTGAGGATGGTCAACGCCAGGGCGCCGGCAAGAAGAGAGAAGTCCAAGCCGAATTTCAAAACGAAGACCAGGTAGCCGAATAACCCGACAACCACGGAGGGCAGTGAGCTCAGAACCTCGATTACCAACCGGAGCAGGCGGGTTCGCCGGTTATCCGGGGCGTATTCACTGAGGTAGATCGCTGCACAGAGGGTAAGGGGGACGGAGACGATCATGGTTAAGACGACAAGGTAGAGGGAGTTGAACAGCTGGTCACGAATCCCTCCACCGGCAGTGAATGATTCTGCCCCACTGGTTAGGAAGTGCCAGGAGATGTGGGGAATGCCCTGGGCGAGAATATAACCCAATAGGCCTAGTATGATTAGGCCAACGATTCCAGCCAGACCCAGGATGATTCCCGTGGCGATTTTATCAACGCGTTCAGGTGACATTATGCAACTCCTTTCTTGCTTACCAGGTGGATCAATAAATTAAAGGCTAGTGACATTACCAATAGGATCAGGGTTAAGGACCAGAGGGCGTTGTTATCCGCGGTCCCCATGACCGAGTTACCGATTCCAGTAGTCAGGACACTGGTGAGGGTTGCTGAAGACTCGACCAGCCCCTTTGGCATGACGGCCGTATTACCAATCACCATCTGAACGGCCAGCGCCTCACCGAATACCCGGGCCATCCCGAAGACCGCGGCGGTCAGGATACCGTCTTTGGCGCTGGGGATGATGACGCGGGAGATAGTTTGCCAACGGGTGGCCCCCAGTCCGGCGGAAGCCTGCCGGTACTTCTTAGGAACGGC
>DBOT01000062.1:289-5065 GCA_002299975.1 Lactobacillaceae bacterium UBA639 | reverse complement strand
CTTACCGAATATCATAGAACCCACAAAAGGACGCAGGTACAATGCCTGCGTCCTTCAATAACTCACGGAAGGAATCTTGCCACTTTGCACTGGAACTAACTACATACAATTATCTTTGATTCTAAACTTCCGCAAAGTCGCATTTCTTACCACTGTCAAAGTGCACCCTGGTGACCTTATTACAGAACTTAAACGAACTCAAAACTTTAATCGATGTTTCTGGTCACACTTACGTTGCTTCTAGCCTACTCCATAACTTCCTTCGGCGCTTTGATCAAGTGGGAGGTGCCATGACGAATCATGTCCTCTTTCGTTCTTATTTCCTTCCACGTCTTTAATATACCATCTTATGGAAGCGATTACAACTACTATTTTAAATTTTTAAAAGTGCCGCCATCGCTACGATATTGTTAAGGGCATGCAGGGCAATAGAGTTCTTTAACGAACCGGACCGCCGGTAGACGTATGCCAGCACCATCCCCATAAAACAATAGGTACAAAAACTAACGATATTGGTACTGATGTGCGCCAACGAAAAGACCAATCCTGACAAAATTATCTTTGGCCAAAACCAATCTGGCTTAAAGAACAGATTCGTCAACACCCCACGGAAGATCAGCTCTTCAGCTACCGGAGTCAGCGTAAAGGACGAGATGGCAAAAACCACGGTCGCCAACTGATTATGGGTAAGCATCTGGGCAATCGCCTGATTATTAGCGGTCTGCGTCTGATGAAACAGCAACATGTTCAACTGACCAAAGAAGCTCATCCCAATCAATAAAACAAAGTAGCCCAGTATCACCAGCCCAATCCGAAAGTGGCCACCACTCAACTGGTTGTATTGATTATAGAGCCGCCGGGCCCAGCCAATGATGAAGGCAAACATTATCAAAAAGATTGCCAGTAGCAAGATGGTCAACCAGAGATTGTTCGGGTGCCGATTAGCAATTGAAATTGCCACCGGCGGTAACTGGATCAATAAAAATAGGATCAGCATGATCCCAACCCGGTATATAAAATCAAAAAAGCTTGCAAGTTTACTCATTTTTATGCTGTTCTGCTTCCTTCTCCCGCTGTTTCCGTAACCGGTGGTAACTCCGCTTAGCTGTCACCCGGGTCACCCACAGGTTAGCGCCGACAAAGCCCAGGACCCATAAAAGATACATCAGCCAGCCGGAAATAACGTTGGTTGCCGTTAGCCAAACTAAAACGGCAAAAATAATAAAAGTGGGGAGAATAATTTTAATTAGGTATTCTGCTTTCAATCATCTTACCTCTTTTTTCCACCTAGTTTACTAAAATTAAAAAGGGATCACAACCCAAACGAATGTGATCCCTAAATCAATTTTATTGTACTTAAAGTGGGGTGCGAACCCGGGCCGTACTCTGGCGCTGGATTAATTCCACGGGGAAGCGTTGAATCTGTTCCTGTTCCTGATCGGAATGGATTTTATTCAGCAACATCTTAGCGGCCCCGATTCCGAGGTCCATGATTGGCTGGCGAATCGTGGTCAGTTGTGGTGAGACGTACTCATCCAAGTAGATATCGTCATACCCCATTACAGAAATCTGATCAGGCACCTTGAACCCCTGCTCTTTCAGCCCCCGCATCAAGCCAATAGCCATGTCGTCGTTACCGGCAAAGGCTGCCGTCACACCCGTCTTAATAACGGCCGCAGCGGCATTATAGCCCCCCTGCAGACTCAGTGGGGCTTTGATGACATTATGATCCACATCCAGTTCAATGTGGTTTTTACGCAGGCAATCCTGGAAACCAGTTAGCCGTTGAGTGAAGTTCTCACTTAGCTCATTGGGTTCCAAAATTGCAATCTTATGGTGACCAAGATCGGCCAGGTGCTGAGCGGCCAGCGTACCACCGCGGTAATCATCGGTCAGCACCCGGGTCCCCTCTTGAGCGTAGTTTTGATCAAAAAGGATATATGGGACGTCCCGGGCCCCGATGATTTGATTAACCGTATCGGTAGTCATGGTAGCACTGGCAATGATTAACCCATCAATTGATCGTTCCAACATCTGCGAAAGGTAATTCTGCTCCAATTCAGCATTCCGATCAGCACTGAAAATCAGCGGAATCATCCGCTCATGCTGGGCAACGTGCTGAACCCCCTCAACAAAGGTACTAAAGAAGGGACTAGTAATGTTCGGTACTAAAACCCCAATCATACTTGACGACTGGCGCAGAATCAGACTCCGGGCATTAAAATCGGGCACATACCCATACTCGTCACGTAATTTGAGAATTTTATCCCGGGTTTTCTTGCTGAAACGTTCCCCCTTACCATTCAGAATCTGTGACACCGTCGTTACTGAGACACCAGCAAGTCGGGCGATGTCGCGAATTGTTACTTTTTTCCCCATTTTGATCCCACCACTTTCGTTTGTTACTCTCTAACTTTATATTAATTTGGGGATCGTTGCAATTAATCTTCGGGAAAAATATCCGCAAAAATCTGCTGACCGGTAGCCATCTGGGTTCCCCGGAAACGCAGGTAATCAATTTGTGCCAGGAGGACCTGATATTCCCACAATGACGACAGGTCATGCTCATTGAAGTAGTGCAGTACCAGCTGGATACGGTCAAGTTGGGCAATCTTTCCAGTAAAATCGTCAGCGCCCTTATATTTGCGGGTCCCAACCACTACCGGAAGCTGATTAGTGTAGGAGTCCCGCAAAGCGTTCTCCAACAAGTTGCCACTGGTAATCTCTGGATGATCATCCAAGAACTCCTGCACGTGCCAGACATCAAAGTAGTGATAGCGGTGGGCCACCTTGGTCTTCTCTGAAACGGTCGTCAGGTAGTCAGTCTGTCGAATTACTGCCTGAATGCTGCTGATCCGGATCACAATCAAGCCATTAATCTTACCGTCCCAGTCAATGCTGATCAACAGGCAGAAGACCGGGTCCATGCCAACCACAAAGCCAACATTAAAGTAATCATCCCCTGGTAGGTTATGGACTTCCACCAGGTAGCCCTGCTGTTTCGCCAGGGCCAGTTGTTCACGGATCATATTCTCCGTCATTTTCTCCATTTTTTCTTCACCTTACTATTAATATTTTTGTCTCCGACCGGGTCCTAAACCTCGAGCAGCCGGACTTCTATGAGATTTAAAAATATAAATAAACCATCCTTCCTACTAAATCTAGCAAAATTTACCATAGGAATCCACAACATTTTGTAGTAAGATGGTTTTTGTGTTATTAAAAGTAAAGAGGGGCCATCATGGTGATTATTACAGCAGGAATGATTGGTGTCGGCAAAACTACACTTACGGGAAAGATTGCTGAACACTTAAATACTAAAGCATTTTTCGAACCAGTCGGTGAAAATCCCGTTTTACCACTGTATTACAAAGATCCGAAGCAATACGGTTTCCTGCTTCAGATCTACTTCCTAAACAAGCGGTTCTCAATGATCAAGCAGGCACTGTCTGATGACAACAACGTCCTCGACCGTTCCATCTACGAGGATGCCCTGTTTACTCGGGAGAACAACGCGGAAGGTAACATCACTGATACCGAGCTTGAGGTCTATCTTAACCTCCTCGATAACATGATGAAGGACTTACAGCAGCTGCCAAAGAAGGCACCAGACCTCATGGTTTACTCCGAAACCGACTTTGAAACGATCCTCTACCGAATCAAGAAACGGGGCCGGGACTATGAGCAAATCGATAATAACCCAGAGCTGAAGGACTACTACTACAAGATGTGGAGTGCCTACAAGCAATGGTACAAGGATTACGACGCCAGTCCCAAGATGAAGATCGATCTTGAGACGTATGATCTGGAAGACCCGAAGAACGTGGAAACGGTTCTGGGAATGATCGACGAACGCCTAGCTTCAATCCGTTAATATCAGAAAGACTGAGAATTATTCTCGGTCTTTTTTCATTTTAAAAATATTCGGCGAACAAACTCAACTAGACCCGCTGACCCCAGACCACCAACAACCGAGATCGCCGTGGAAAAATGGTGCCGCTTGGCATGTTTATACGGAGGCTCAGTATGCTGGACCTCTCGGGGCGCTTGATCTTTAGCCAGTTTAACCTTAACCGGTAATTGGTGAGCCACACCTGATCGACGAGGCCGATGATCATAACGGGTCAGTTGATAACCATCAATCAGTCGATTCAACTTCTGCTCATATTGGGGATCGGTTGCGTACCGTCCCTGTAAGGCATGTGTAGCCTGTCGATAGCTTTTAGCGTATTGGCGGTGAACATCATGATAGAGCGGGGCCTCAAGCGTCTGCGCATAGTCTCGTAACGCCTCGTAGTCATTCTGATAGCGGCGGAAATTATCGACAATCATCAGGTGATGACCGTCCTGATACTCACTGGTCGGCTGGCTGGTGGTCCGTCCAGCAAAGTACCCCTTCACGCCGAAGAGATTATGGAAGGGCGCGCGTCCCAGACGACTATTACCCCAGTCACTCTCCAATGCTGCCTGAGCGATGATCACTGAGGGATAGAGATCGTATTCAGCCCCGATCTGTTGCGCGGCAGTTGCCAGACGATTGATAAAGGTCCGTTGACCATTTGTTGGTTCTTGAATTGTATATTCTCCCTGGTCAATAGTCGAATCAGTAGCCGGGGTTAATGACGGATCAGTAGCCGTTGCTGGGGTTTCCGGACCGGTTGCCTGCGTTGAACTGTCACCGGCATTGTTACCAAATGCTAACTGTCGCCCACGCTCCCAACCGCGTTGATAGGCCACCCCTGCTAGGCTGCCTCCAATTGAACGTCGACAACCCTA
>DBOT01000062.1:0-275 GCA_002299975.1 Lactobacillaceae bacterium UBA639 | reverse complement strand
AACCCTTTTGACCATCTGCCTCCCCCTGCTTAAACGCCTGCTCGTAAGCCCCACTCAACTGTCGAAAGGCCGCCAGAAACTCATTAGCATAGACCGGGCCACGTTGTTGGATTCCCTGCTCATCAACTGGTAACTGGTTAATAATCACGTGCTCCGCCTCTTGTCGTGGATCGTCCAGCGTGCTGGCCAGCCCAACTACCCCTGTATTAGCAATGGTGAGTGCGGCAACCGTACTGATTAAAAGTGGCTTTTTCATCGTTAATCCTCCCGTTTTT
>DBOT01000050.1 GCA_002299975.1 Lactobacillaceae bacterium UBA639 | reverse complement strand
GACTTCATGAACGAAATCCTTGCTGATATCGCATCCTACTCCCGTAAAAAGTAATATCTAAACGTTAATTTATTAAAGGCCACTACCAGTATTTACCTACTGGCAGTGGCCTTTTTATTACGTTATCCCGCTATCATATACTATTTTATACACATTGACTTGATAAGATGATAATATAAAAGTGAAAGGAGTGACTTTTATGGCACAGATTAATATTAAGGTCGATGATCAGTTGAAGGATGACGTTAGCAAGATCTTCGCTGAAATGGGGTTAGACCTCACCAGCGGAATCAAGGTTTATCTCAAGCGTGTTCAGCAAGACCAGAAGATCCCGTTTGAAATTAAAGGAACCCCTAATATTGACGAGGTTGCCCAACAGTACCGCGCCGGGAATCCTGAAGTTGTTACCCGGTTAAACAAACTACTGTCTATCCTGGCAGGACCAGATGACGGCACTACTGGTATCGGCGGCAGTGTCCTAAAAGCCACTAGCCACCAAAAGAAGGACCAGCCCGGCGGTATCGGTCAGGGGATCCTCAACAACACCCATGATTAAATAGAAACGGACCTGGATGAAAAGCATCTAGATCCGTTTTTATTTTTAAATGCCGGGCCACTGACAGCGCCGAATATCAACGTGGTTAGCATCTTTGAATGGAATCCCCTCGGCCGCCAGCATTGGACCCTGGTCAATCCAACCAGGAACCAGCCGGCCAGTGGCAGTCACAACCCGGTGACAGGGGTGTTTGCCATAGCCACCAGACTTCCCGAGGGCCTTACCCACCAGGCGGGCATTCCGGGGCCGCCCAATCATCCGGGCGATCTGCCCATAGGTAGCTACTCGCCCGAGAGGAATGAGGTCGACGATATTCAATACATCATGCATGAAATCCTCATCAATCTTAGTCATCAGCATCACTTCCCAGGCGCGGCAGCAGCAGAAAGACTACTAAACCGATGATGAAGAGGACGCTGAGCGAGGCTGCACCGATCGTTGACTTCCCCGTCCACTGGGTAACCAGCCCCACGATTACCGGTCCTAAGATCGCGGAAAACTTACCGAGGATGTTGTAGAAGCCAAAGAACTCACTGCTGGAGTTTTTCGGGATCAGTTGACCAAAATAGGAACGACTCAACGCCTGTAGGCCACCTTGACTCGTTCCGACCAGAATCGCCAGGATCCAGAAGTCGGTCAGCGTAGTCAGGCGCAGGGCATCGAGACAAATGATCACGTAGACGATGATCCCCACCAGGATTGCAGTCCGGTTAGAGGTTACTCTCGCCAGCCAGCCGTAGAACAGGGAGAACGGGAAGGCGATCAGCTGAACTACCAGGAGGACCATCATCAGCATCGTTGTTTCGACTCCCATGTCCTTACCGATCGCGGTTGCCATCGTAAAGATCGTGTCGACCCCATCAATATAGAAGAAATAGGCCACCAAGAACCAGGTGATCTGCCGGTAATGGCGAATATGACGGAAGGTCTGATTTAACCGGTGGAAGCTATCCCGCAGCGGGTGACTCACGGCAGCCACACTGTAATGTTGCTGACCGTGAGCAAGCAACGGCCAGCCGAAGATCACCCACCAGACGGCTGCGATGACAAAACTAAACTTAGCAATCCCATAGGCAGATAACAGGCCATTGAAGCCGTGCGTTAACTGAGCAGCTAAGAAGACGATGAAGGCAATCACGCCACCGAGGTAGCCCATCCCGTAACCGGTTGAGGAGACCAAGTCCATCCGCCCATTCGGGGCTACATCAGTCAGGAAGCTATCATAGAAGAGGTTTCCCCCGGAGTAACCAATGATGGTCAAGACGTACATGAAGAGCAGCCATTGCCACTGACTAGCTGGTACTAGGGCCAGGCCAAGTGTCAAAATGATTGCTGGCCAGGTGAAGGTGTTCAACCACCGCCGCTTGGCATTCGGGTAATCAGCTAAGGCCCCCAGGAGCGGCGCTAATAGTGAGACCACCAGGGTACCGAAGCTGTTGGCGTAACCCCAGTAGGCCGTTGAATCAGCCGCACTGACGCCCGCCTGCTGGGCGACAGCCTTAAAGTACACGGGGAGGACCGCCGTCACGACCAGGATCCCGTAGCCGGAGTTTGCCCAGTCGTAAAAGGTCCACTGCCATTGTTGTTTATTGATTTGCACGGCCCCGCCTCACTTTCTAACGACACCAGCGATTGGCTGACCAGCTGTTGGGGCTGGGTAGTGCAATCCCAACAATTGAGCAAAGGTTGGACCCTCATCAACTAGGTGCGCACCCGCCACCGTGGCCCCCTGGTTGATGTCCGGGCCGACAAAGACTGCCGTGGTGAAGTAACCCGGCTTGTTCGGTCCGTAACCATGGACCCCCTGATAGCGGTCATGGGTACCAAGTGAATCTGGATCCACGTCCTCGACCACTGCTAGTCGGTTGACCTCGTCGGTGAAATAGTAGCCATCCTTTGCCTCCACCAAGAAGGTGCACTTAGGATCGGCCCCGAGCTTAACCGCCTCTGCACCGTCATAGATGTGTTCGACCCCTTCGACACCGGCAATCAACTGCTTAAGCTGGCCGAGGTCGACGTTTCCCTTAGTGTAGATATAGGTCTCACCATCACAGGTCTTCGCCGTTACCTGCCAGTTATTCCGGTAGGTCGTCTTCCCCGGCTGCGGGGTCAGCCAGCCATGCCGAGCAAAGAGCATGTTAAGGTGAATCATCTTCTGGACGTTGATCTGGTAGTGGTCACCGAGGAAGACAAAGTTAGTCTGATCATAGGTACCCGCGTCCTTAGTAGCCTGGACGATTTGGGCAACCCGTTGGTCGAGCCGCTGGAGGGCATGCTGAGCCTGAGCAGAACGAACACCGTAACGGTGACGCATACTATCCATGTCCACCAGGTGAATCAGGGTTAGGTCCGGCTGCTTGTTCTTTAGAGTATCGACTGCGCAGGCTGTGATAAAGTCATCCAGCCACGGTTGCTTGATTCCACGACGGAGGTGACCATAGCGGTGGTTCATCTGAAGCAGGAAAAGCGGTGAGCTGGCCTTTAAGGATACAAATACCTGGTTGGTCCAGATGCGGTTGGGGAAGATCTCCGCGAGGTTATAGTCAATCTTACTCCCCGCGGTTACTGGCCAGAGGAAGGCCGCTGTCGTCAAACCGGCTTCATGGGCGACGTCGTACAATGGAGTAGCCTGTACGTCCTTCCGGTACCAATACCAGTCGGGTGAGAGCCGCCGGGGCTGGAGCTTGGTATTGTTAACCACCCCATGAACGGCCGGATACTGCCCCGTGATGATTGAGGTATGTGACGGATAGGTCAAAGTGGGGAAGATCCCCCGGACGCGTTTGACCCACGTCCCCTGCTTCATCAACTGGCTGATATGGGGCACCAGATAACCAAGTTCATCAAGGTCCCGAAAGCCAAGTGAATCAAGAGACACAACAACTAATTTATTTCTAGGCATCATTTCATCCACTTTCAATTATTATCAGTAACGACTATTAACAATTCTAACATTCGTCATTACTGGCTTTTTCCAATTTTACTATTATTTTGGCAAAAGAATAACTATAATAAAAGGGTTACTTTATGCAATTTGTCCAATACCAACGAAAGAATATGCAAGGAGTGTGAGAACATTGGCAGAAAAGCAACCCACCCGGTCGCTCGGCTTTTTTGCGGCCCTCTCAACGGTTACCGGAACCGTCATCGGCTCAGGGATCTTCTTCAAAGTTCCAGCCGTCACCAAGGCTACCGGGGCCGTCAGCATGGCCACCTTCACCTGGCTGCTGGCGGGGATCATCACCATCTGTGCCGGTCTCACCGCAGCGGAACTAGCGGCGGCCTACCCACAGACCGGGGGATTGACCGTCTATGTCGGTAAGGCCTACGGAAGCTTCTGGGGATTCTTGGCTGGTTGGGCCCAGTCACTAATCTACTTTCCTGCCCAGTGGGCGGCGGCCGCGATCGCCTTTGCCACCCAGTTTGTCGACCTTTTTGGCCTTTCAGCGTCCTGGCTACCAGTGGTTGCGATCGTGGTCACCTTGCTGGTTCTCATGGTTAACTTCATCAGTGCCAAGGCCGGGGGAATGGTCTCCTCCGTTGCTTTGGTCGTAAAACTGCTGCCGATCATCGCCATCGTCGTCCTTGGTTTTGTCCATCCTGGCGATCCACAATTCCGCCTCTTCCCTATCGCCCCTGGTCCTCACCAACATTTCTGGACCGCTCTAGGTAGCGGACTGCTGGCAACCATGTTTGCCTACGACGGCTGGATCCATGTCGGCACAATGGCTGGCGAGCTCAAGAACCCCAAAAAGGATCTGCCACGAGCCATCTTCCTCGGCCTCAGTCTGGTAACAATTGTCTACCTATTGATTAGTCTAGCTTTCCTGTACGTCGCACCTCTGTCAACGGTTGCCAATAACCTAAACATCTCCTCACAGGTTGCTCACGTTGTCTTTGGCCCGTTGGGTGGTAAGATCATCACCATCGGGATCATGGTCTCAGTATATGGGGCCCTCAATGGCTTTGTGATGACTGGGATCCGGGTTCCCTACGTGATGGGCTACCTCGGTTACCTCCCATTCAGCCGTGGCTTTCGTTCCCTCAACCGAGGCGGGGTTCCGTGGCTCGGTGGTTGTTTGCAGTTCATCGTTGCCCTGCTCATGATTCTATCCGGAACCTTCGATACCATCACCAATATGCTGGTGGTTGTCATTTGGTTCTTCTACATGCTCTGCTTTATTGCGGTGTTCATTCTCCGTAAAAGGGAGCCAGAGCTTGCACGACCATACCGGGTTCCTGGTTATCCCATCGTTCCCATCATCGCCCTGGCTGGCGGGGTCTTCATTGTTTTAACCACCGCCATCACCCAACCGCTGATCACCGTGATCGGGATCCTGGTAACGGCCGCGGGGATTCCCGTCTACCGTTACCAAAAAGTTCGTCACCGGATTACGCTAAAATAAAAGGAGTTTTATATGAATAATAATCCGCAGCTTAAGAAAACTGAACATGAGAAGACCCTTGGCCTCTTTGACCTGGCGATCCTTGGTATTGGGGCCATCATCGGAACCGGGATTCTAGTTCTGACCGGAATTGTCGCTGCCGAGGATTCCGGACCCGCCATCGTCTTCTCCTTCCTCATCGCCGCCCTCGCTAGTGGACTAATTGGCCTTTGCTATTCTGAGCTGACCACCAGCTTACCCAACTCCGGTAGTGCCTTCTTCTACGCCTGGGTTGGGATCGGTAAGTTCGTCGCCTTCCTGGCTGGTTGGACCCTGATCGGGGTCTACATCACCACCACTGCCACCGTAGCCAACGGGTGGACCGGTTATGTTCAATCCTTCCTCGAGGTGCTCGGTATTAAGTTGCCCCACCAATTCCTGATGAATCCATCTGCCGGGGGCTACGTTAACTTGCCCGCCGTCTTGATGATTCTTCTAATGACCATTATCCTTACCCGGGGAACCAGTGAGAGTAAGATGATCAATAACTTCCTGGTGGGGGTCAAGATCTTCATCATCCTCTTGTTCATCGTGGTTAGTGTCCAACACGTCCAGCCTAGCAACTGGCACCCCTTCCTCCCGTATGGGGTTAAGGGGATCTTCACCGGGGCTTCCGCCGTCTTCTTCTCCTTCCTGGGTTTTGACGCTCTGGCCACGTCTGCCGAGGACGCTAAGGATGTCGACAAAAATATTCCCCGGGCAATAATTCTGTGCCTGGTGATCTCCACCACCCTTTATATCCTGGTCAGCCTAGTAATGACTGGGGTGGTCTCATACACTAAGCTGAACGTCTCCGAGGCTATGTCCTACGTGCTGATCGTCAAGGGACACTCCTTTGTCGCCGAGGTGGTCTCCCTGGGGGCTGTCCTGGGAATCATGGCAGTGGTCTTCGCGTTCATCTACGCTGGCTCCAACATTCTGAAGTCAATGAGCCGGAGTGCCTTCTTGCCACAAAATCTGGCCCAGCTCAACACCAAAACCCACAGTCCGAACCGGGCCATCTGGCTGGTGGGGGTCCTCTCAGCCGTCCTCGCTGGTGAATTTGACCTCCACTACCTAGCCCTGATCGCTAACATCGGTTCCCTGATGGTCTTCGCCCTGATCTCGCTAGTCGTGATCATTCTGCGTTACCGTTACCCAGAGTTGAAGCGGCCGTTCAAGGTCCCATTTGGGAAGACGATTCCGATCCTTTCAATCATTATCTGCATCGTCCTCCTCGTCAGCATCTCCCTGACGGCCTGGCTGACCTACCTCGTCTGGATCGCGGTGGGCCTGCTCATCTACTTCACCTACTCGCTCCGCCACGCCGACGAGTTCAATTTCACATCAGAAGACTAATCCTTTAATTGGGAGCAAAACAGAAGTCGTAACGATTCTCTGTTTTGCTCCTTTTTGTAGTGCTGTCCCAGATTAATAAACAAAACTAGTTTTGCTGCCCGACGAACCAAGTGTGCCCAATTGCCCACTGTTGTTAAGTTTTCGCCGTGAGTTGGTGTAGAATAAGGGTGATTAGATAATTTACAATTTGAAAGGAACTGGTTAAATGTCACGATTCAGAAATTCTGCATGTACTTCGATCATGGTCGGTAAGGGTGCCTCACTTGATGGTTCAACCTTTATCTCCAGAAATGAAGACCGGGTTGTCGCCATCGAACCTAAGCGTTTCTTGGTCCAACCCGCCGTTCACGACCGGCATGAAACCTATGTCTCCGCCTACAATAAGCTAACTGTTCCCCTTCCTGAGGACGGAATGCGCTACACTGCTACCCCATCGGTTGACCAGAGTGCTGGCCCCAACGAGGAGGACGGCTTCAACTCCGCTAACGTCGGCGAAAGTGCCACCGAGAGTGTCTACGCTAACGACCGCGTACTGGCCTACGATCCCTTCGTTAAGAACGGCCTGGCTGAAGATTCAATGACTACCCTGGTGCTGCCATACATTCACTCTGCCCGGGAAGGGGTTGAACGTCTGGGTAAGTTAGTCGCCAAGTATGGTTCCGCTGAAGGGAACGGGGTCCAGTTCAATGATCAGGACGAGGTCTGGTATATGGAAATCGCCACTGGTCACCACTGGGTAGCGGTTCGTATTCCCGATAACTGCTATGCCGTAGCGGCCAACCAAATTGCTATCGAGCAGATCGACTTCAACGATCCAGACAACTATATGTGGTCTGATGGCATTCAAGAATTTGTTGATGCCCACCAACTCAACCCGGACAACAACCAATGGAACTTCCGCCACATCTTCGGTACCAATACCAAGTTGGACCACCACTACAACACGCCCCGGGTTTGGTTCGCCCAACGTTACCTGAGTCCCGTGGCTGCTGACCAGACCCCCGAATCACCTGATATGCCATTCATCCGCAAGCCAGAGCGCAAGATCGCGGTTGAGGACATCCAGTACCTGCTCAAGTCCCACTTCAACGAGACTAAGTATGATCCACTGGGTGACGGTAGCGAGCACGATAAGAAGGTTTACCGGCCAATTGCCCTTTCCCGGACGGCCCAGTCTCACATCCTTCAAATGCGCAATAACGTCAAGCCGGAACAGGCGGCTATCCAATGGGTCGAATTTGGCCTGCCATCCTTCTGTGCCTACACCCCATTCTTCGCCAATGCCGATGACACCGATGTTTCTTACCGGAAGTTCCCAGCAAAGATGAAGCTCAAGAACGCCTACTGGTTAAACGAGGCCCTCGCCATGGTTGTGGAAAGCCACTACAGCGAATTCTACGACCAGGACGAAACCTTCCAGAAGGACCTTAACGAATGGGCCCGGCGAAAGATTGTGGCAGTCGATGCCAAGGCCAGTCAACTGAGTGGCACCAAGCTGACCACCTACCTGACTGGGCAAAACCACAAGATCGCCAAACACTACAACAAGAAGACCAAGCGGCTTCTCTTCGATCTGATGACTCAGGGGACCGAATTCTCTAAGCTGACCTTCAAGATGGATCCAAA
>DBOT01000056.1 GCA_002299975.1 Lactobacillaceae bacterium UBA639 | reverse complement strand
TCCAGTCTTAGGTTATTTTGTATAATGAAAAAACAGGAGGGTGATTGCATGCAATTTGTAACGGCCGACACACATTTCTTCCATAGTGACCTACTAGGGATCGATGACTTTGCACCACGGCCATTTCCCAATGTTCAGGTGATGAATCAGACAATTATCGATAGTTGGAATGCTAAGGTGGGGACAGACGACATTGTTTACCATCTTGGCGATATTGCCCTGTACTTTACCAAGCCGGCAAAGAAGTCCTATGAGGCGGTATTTGAGGTTTTGAATAGTCTCAACGGCCATCTGGTGCTGATTAAGGGAAATCATGATAGTCGCGCCCTGTTTAAATACCTGGCCGCTCATAACTATGAATTTGGGGGCCTCCCCAAGTTTCGCTTCCATGATGTTGGGGTCCTGTTGAAGTATGATCACCGGCAGTATTACTTGACTCATTACCCAATGATGCTGGGGATTGCTCCACAAATCATCAATCTCCACGGTCATATTCACCATTATGCCGTCCCGGCTAAGGAAAACATCAACGTGGGCGTGGATAGCCCGGAATTAGCTTACCTAACTAATAAGCCCGCTTTTGGGGAGCCGTTAAACTTCGCGGAGATTGAGCAGATGGTTGAACGCAAAGCAGTGAACTTTGCTAAGCGTAAGTGACACTTGTGGTATGATTTACGGAGATAGACTGTAAAGGGGAATACGGATGAACCGAGCAAAAATACAAGATTACATTGACCGCCGGGAGGAACAGCGAGCAGACCTGTACCACTTCACGGCCCAGGACCATACCCACTTCACGCTAAATGGGCATTCCTATGAGTTGGTTAAGGAATATCGGGATGGCTTTAGTGGTGAAGAACTGGCCAAGCGTTTCAGCAATATCCTCAGCAAGTATGATTATATCGTGGGCGACTGGGGCTACGACCAGCTTCGCCTCAAGGGATTCTATGACAAGAGTAACCCGCAGTTCAATCCTGAACAGGGCGTCGATACGATTGAGGATTATCTTTATGAAGACTGTAATTTTGGCTGTGCCTACTTTATCATTCATAATGATGATGTGCGGGTTCCACGCCGTCGTCATCGGGGAAAGAAAGGGCAGAAGAGTCCGGTGATTAAAGAACGTCGGCGCAAGCTTAAGCAGCCTGGTGTTCGTCACCGCCGCCACCAGCACGCGGAACGGGTTAAGACCAGCAATCATCAACAAAAGTTTGTTATCCATAAACGTCGACAAGGAGCGAAGAAATGAAGGATTACCAGGGATACTTTATCGATCTTGACGGGACCACCTATAAGGGGACTAAGCGGATCCCCGCTGCGGCCCGCTTTATCAAACGCCTACAAGATGCCGATAAGACGGTGCTATTTGTGACTAATAACAGTACCCGGACACCGGAATTTGTGGCCAATAACCTCCGGGAGAACCACCAGATTAACGTTACCGCGGACAATGTCTACACGACTGCCCTAGCGACCGCTGACTACCTCGATAAGGTAGCCGGTGATCGGCGGCGGGTTTATGTCGTGGGTGAGAGTGGCTTGCGTAAGGCCTTAGAGCAACGGCACTTTCAATTAACCGACCAGCAACCAGATTATGTGGTGGTTGGTTTAGATTCACAGGTAACCTACGCTAAGCTCGAAACAGCCGTGTTGTTGATCCGGGCTGGGGCAACCTTTATTGGAACCAATGCTGATAGTAACCTGCCTAATGAGCGGGGAATGGTACCGGGAGCTGGCTCCCTGGTTAAGCTAGTGGAGTATGCAACCCAGCAGAAGCCCATCATGATTGGGAAGCCAGAAGCAACGATCATGAAGCTGGCCCTAGCAAAGGCCGACTTGACGCGCGATCAGGTTGTGATGGTGGGGGATAATTACAATACGGATATTCGAGCTGCCATTAATACGGGGATGGACAGTTTGTTGGTCTACACTGGATTATCAACGCCAGAACAAGTAGCCAAGATGGCCGTGCAACCAACCCATACGGTGAAGAGTCTTGATGAATGGACAATTGATTGAGAAACTACGGGCAATCGTGACGATCGTGCTGTGCGCATTGGCAGCAATCGGGATTGCCTTTTTTATTACTGTTAACCTGTCACCGTTATTTATTCATCTGCCATCAGTTGGTAGCCTTCACTTAACGCGGGGGCAGATTCGCGCTGACTATTGGCGTTTGTTGGCCTATCTTGAGTTTCCCTGGGTAAGGCATCTTCAGCTAAAAAGTATCCCGCTTACTGCCCAGGCAATTACGCATTTTTATGATGTCCGGCGTTTATTCTTAAGCGGTGAACTAGTGGGCGGAATTAGTCTTATTATTGCTGGCTGGTTGTTGGGCAAACAAAAACGGCAAGGGCAGCTGTGGCGCTTACTCTCACCGTTAAAGTGGTTGTTATATCTTATTGTGATGTTTGCGTGGATACCATTAGTTAATTTCTCCACGGACTTTATCGCTTTCCACCGGTTGCTATTTACCAATCAGGACTGGCTTTTTTCCCCGCGACGTGATCCGATCATTCTTTTGATGCCGGAACAGTTTTTCTGGCATTTGTTTATGATCTGGTTAGTAATTGCGATTCTCTTAATAGGCAGCCTGTGGGGATGGTTGATGTTTAAGTTAGGCCTTTCCCAGTTTCGAACGAATAAAGCCAACAATCGCTGGAATTAGGGTTACCACGATGATTGCCAGAATGATGATTGAGAAGTGTTTTTGCACGAAAGGGAGGTTACCGAAGAAGTAACCACAAGCACAACACAGGGCTACCCAGCTTGCACAACCGATAATACTGTAACGGATGAAGCGGTTATAGGGAAAACCAGAACCAGCTGCCGCAAATGGAGCGAAGGTTCTGATAATTGGCATGTACCGGGCCAGTATTATGGCCGGGGCGCCGTGCTTCTCGAAGAATCCTTCCGCTTTAGCTAGACTTTCCTTATTGATAAGCTTCCCAAAAAGGGAGTGATTGGAAAGACTTTTACCGATCCGGTGCCCAATTAGAAAATTGATTGAGTCTCCGGCCAGACAGGCAAATAGGAATGTCAGGACGAAGATCCAGATATTGAGGTGGTAACGCGGATCAGCCGCCAATGCGCTAGCAGCGAAGAGCAGTGAGTCGCCAGGTAGAAAAGGCATAATAACTGCTCCAGTTTCGATGAAGACAATTGCCAGTAATATGAAATAGGTACTGTTACCAAATTGATTAACGATTTGAATCAAGTGGACATCAATATGGAGGATAAAATCTATTAATGTAGACAATGTTTTCTCCTTTATTATTTTTTAGTGTTAACAATACTTGAGTTTAGCAAGATTAATGCTTTTTGTGAACTGCAATTTTGAAATGTATAAAAAAGTTAAGTTGAGAAATTAAAGATTATTGTTTGGCTTTTGACTAAAGACAGTTATGAAAATGTCCTTGTAATAACTGATGGAATAGTATAATGCGAACTTTGACTGCTAATTTTATCATTTGGTCAGGTTGGAAGCTTGGATCGGAAATGACTATCTGAAAAAAGCTGTTGACAATAAATGGTGATCACGGTATAGTAGTTATCGTTGTCAGCGGCTGACACATTAATTTGAACGGCATGTTCAAATTAAGTGTTGACAGTTATTTGGCAACATGATATATTATCTAAGTCGCTTGTTGAGCGGATATCGGAATTAAAAAAATCTTGACACCGGCAAGCTGATGTGATAAAATATTTTTGCTGAGTTTGCTCAGCAAGGTAGACCTTTGAAAACT
>DBOT01000049.1:808-6086 GCA_002299975.1 Lactobacillaceae bacterium UBA639 | reverse complement strand
CTTTAGGGCGTGGTGGTTGACTCTTGTGGAATTAAATTAAAATCTTGCTCATTATATCCCAAAAGTGTTACAGTTGATTGCGAGATAAAAAGATGGGGGTGGAGAAGCGATGACTGGAAAATATGATGCGATCAAGGCGGCACTGAATGAGCCCGCCATGAACGCTAAGATGTTCGCCTGTCGCTTTGGATTGGAAGTAAAAAAACACCGGGTGTTAACTAATGGACGGGCTAGCCGTTATTCGTATCCAGTTGACTTACGATCCCGGCAACATAATTTGTACCTAAACTCCGGCTATACTGACGACATGATCGATTTTGAGACTGAACCAGTTGTTGGTAGCAAGCGGGCTGTTCGTCATCTGAAGGTCCTAGAGCAGATCATGATTGCTCACCTGCACGATGATGAACGCCTCTGGCCACTAAGCATGGCCCCGGCACCACTGTATCAAAATGACTTGGACTTTCTCAAGACCGACTTCAGTAAGCCTTGGGACCAGGCCAATCATGACTACCTGGGTAAAAAGTACGGGATCGCCCAGGAGATCTTAGGGGACGTCCACGTCAACTTTAGTTTAGATAATGATTTGGTAAAGGAACTGTACCAGCGCTTCTATACTGACCGTTACACGAGCCTGACCGATTTTCAAAACCACCTCTACTTCAAACTGGCTCAGCGCTTCTACCTCTATCAGTGGCTCTTCACCTACCTCTTCGGTGCTAGCCCGGTTACCGAAGATATGCCGCAGAGTTTCCCAGATGACTTGCAACTGCCAGTACGGAGTCTGCGGTGCAGTAACTACGGTGATGATAACCTGGCAACTGAACAGGTTACCTATGCCTCGCTGGAGGAACACTTCGCCCAGCTCCAGAAGTACATTGATAACGGTAACTTTTACAGCCTGAAGGAGTTCTTCAGTCCGGTTCGGATGCGGCGGCACAATCACGACAACAATGACCTGACGGGAATCCTCAAGAACGGGATCAACTATCTGGAATTCCGGAACTTCGACTTGGATCCACTGTCACGGACCGGGATCAGTGATGATACGATTAACTTCTTGGAGCTGTTGCTGCTGGACAGCTTAGTTTCACCGCTACCGGATAACCTAGCCCACCGCCTGGTTGAGGCCCGGAAGCTCAATAATGAGGTTGCTCTTCAAAAAGCCGAGGACGAGACGGACTGGATGAAGAAAGCTGCTAATGAATTGATGCTGGAGCTCCAAAAGTTCGTCGAGGACTTCAATGCACCACGTGAATACCGGTTAGCCTTGACCTTTGCCCAGCGGCGGATTGATGATCCGTCGTTGACCATTAGTGGCCAACTGGCTGATCATTTGGAGAACGGTAATCTGCTTTCATTTGGTTTAAAGGTTGCTAATGACCGCTACACGGCTAATATTGGTTACCAGCACCCGCTGCAGGCACTTAGTGATGAATACTCTGACGATGCCCAGCGGTTAGTCCGGGCCGCAATTGAGCTCGGTGTACACACTCGTCTGGAGCCAACAGAGATTGTCCTATCCGTTGGTGACCACCATGAGACCTATCAACCAAATGGCCAATTTGATTTCAGCAAGGGGCCGCGTGAGTTTGTCCTCAATGTTTTCCCTGAGGCACAGGCTTTTCAGGAAGAACAGTAATTTGTGAATTTAAAGGGGAAAAAGCCGTGGCAATGGTGAGCCACGGTTTTTTTAATTTCCCGGGAAATAAAGGTGAGAGAAATGAGTAAGATTGGAATTATTGGTTTAGGCCACGTCGGTCGGCTACTGGCCCACCAGCTGGTGTTGACTGCAGCGGCGGATGAGCTGGCCCTGATTGATCAGGATGATCAATTGGCCCTGGCCTTGCAGACGGACCTCCAGGATGCCGAGACAGCACTGGCGAGCCATCCAAAGATTGTCATTCAGGACTATGCGGCTTTGACCGACGCCCAGATCATCGTCGTGGCGGTGGGGAAGAGCAGCCTCATCGCGGACCAACCAATGGCCGAACTGACCTTTAACCATGATGCTATCAAGCAGGTAGCCGCCCAGGTTAAGGCCAGCGGCTTCCAAGGTATCGTCCTGAACCTGGCTAACCCCAACGAAGCAGTGACCGCCTATCTGCAGCAGCAATTACTCCTGCCGCCCAAACAGGTTCTGGGAATTGGCACAGTCCTGGAGACCGCGCGGCTACACCGTGCAATTGCGGCAGCGGCCAAGCTATCGTCTGCCAATGTGACGGGCTTTGTCTACGGTCAACATGATGGCCAACAAGTCTTTGCCTGGTCGACTGTCCGCGTTAATGGCCAGTCGCTTGATAAGATGATCAACGGTCGCCACCTGGATCAGCAGCACCTGAAGGTCAATGCAGACCTCAGTAACTGGTATACCTTGCAGGGGCTAGGCTACAATGCGAGCGCTGCCTGCGCCTGGACTGCTCGTATTATTCGGGCAATCCTTACTGACGAGCAATTAGCGCTCCCGGTAGCTATTTTCCAGCCGCAGTACGAAGGCTATGTTAGCTTCCCAGTACTAATTGGTCGGCAGGGAGTCGGCAACCTGCTGCTCCTTGACTTATATCCGGTAGAACTAGCAGGAATTAAAACTGCTGCTGCGACGATTAAGCAGCAGTTAGCAGCATTGCAAAGGATGGATGAGGAGAATGATTAGAAGATTAGCAGTATATTGTGGAGCATGTGATGGTCGCGACTCTCGTTATCAAAAGGCTGCCCATGATCTGGGCTTAAACATGGCCAAGCACCAGATTGAACTGGTTTATGGTGGTGGGCAGTACGGCCTGATGGGGGCGGTTGCGCAAGGCGTCCTTGATGGCCATGGGGTTGTCCACGGGGTGATTACCAAGCAGCTGGCTGGTCGTGGGGTCACTATGAAGACCGTCACTGACCTTCATCTAGTTGATGATATGGACACCCGTAAGGAGACGATGATGAAACTCGCCGACGGAATGCTGGCTCTTCCTGGTGGCCTCGGTACTCTAGAGGAGGTCAGTCAGGCGGCCTCCTGGATGACCCTTGGCGACAACGAGAAGCCGGTGGCCTTTTATAATCTCAATGATTTCTATGCACCGCTGAAAGGATTGCTGGGTGAAATGAATAAAGCCGGCTTCCTGGAACAGCGCTACTTAAATAGCCTCTGCTTCAGTGCCGACTTTAAGGAAATCCTGCACTTTATGAATAGCTACCAGGCTCCGTTACGCCGGCGGTATAAGGACGAAAAATAATTTAAAAATAAAAAAGCCGTCGTTAACGGCGGGTAGGTTATTGTAGTGGTTGAATCGCATAAACCTGATCATCGGCTTCGTCTGTAAGTGAGACGGGCCGATTTTCATTAGCGCGAATGGTGATGTGGTAGCCGAACTTATCGAGGAAGACAAGCTTGTCAGCCTTGATCTGCTGAACGGTTGCCGGAATCGGTTGGTTATCAATACCAAGTTTTAATTCAGGAGAAATGGTGATTTTATGGGATCGATCGCGTTCCTTATCGTAGTATTGCCAAGTGCCAGTGTAAAAAATCGGTAACGCAGTCGTAGTGTTATTTTTCTTCGCGTGACTGAACCCGAAAGTACTGCTGAGTCCAGCCATCAGTCCCGCGCCGAAAAGTAACATTCCCTTTTTCTTCATATTTCATCAGTCTCCTCAATTAATTGTGTGATAAGTCAATTTAAGTTTCAGGTTTATTATACACATATTTGTATTATAAGAAGATTTCATTTCTGTTAAAATCACGCAATAATTGGTAAAATTAAGTGTAAGCAAATTAAGTAAACGTAAAGGGAGACGAGAAAATGCTTAAACTCGGAATTATTGGAACACATATTATTACTGATCAGATGTTAGATGCCGCTAAGACAACTGGTAAGTACCAATTAACGACAGTTTATTCGCGGACGATGGCACGGGCCAAGGAATTTGGTGAACCATACGGCGCCACCGAATTCTACGACGACCTGAATAAGTTCTTTGAAGAAGGGGACTTTGACGTTGTTTACGTTGCTTCACCAAACAGCCTGCACTACCAACAAGTTCGTTTAGCAATTGAAAACGATAAGTTCATCATCGTTGAAAAGCCCGCCTTTATTAACCCGGACGAATTCAGTGCGATCGAGTCCCTTTTGGCCGCTCACCCGAAGGCCCGGTTGGTTGAAGCAGCTCGGCACATCCACACGCCACTTTATAAGCAAGCCCTCGCTAAGGTTGATGAGATGAAGAAGAACCACTGCCAGGGTGGAACGATCACGGTGATGAAGTACTCATCCCGTTATGACAAGGTCTTAGCAGATGATAAGCCATATCCAAATATCTTCACTCTGAAGTTTGCCGGTGGGGCCCTGATGGACCTTGGGGTATACGCTGTTTACGGTGCAGTAACCCTGTTCGGTGAACCTTCCACGGTAGTTTACTACCCAACCCTTGCTAAGACGGGTGTTGATGCCAAGGGTGTTGCCATTCTGGACTACAAGGACTTCTCCGTTACCCTGAACTTCGGGAAGACGGCTAACTCCCACCTTGATTCTGAAGTTTACGGACTCAAGGACACGTTGGTCTTCGACAGTATCTTTAATACCAAGAAGGTCACCTACTACGATGCCGATCAAAAGGCCCACCCATTGGACGCTCCGGTTGAAAAGAACTCCATGACTGATGAGATGAATGACTTTGCCGACCTCTTCAATAACCCTGATGATGAGGAAGAGATGAAGAAGTACAAGCACTGGATGGACCTGGCCCGGACAGTTAACTCCGTAATGTACTCAATGCGGCAATCAGCCAACCTTGTTTTCCCAGCTGACAATGATCAGGAATAGGATGATGTTTAATTGATCAAGCAATTTCAAGAACACTTTAATGAACGCTACCAGGAACCAACGGCGATCCAGTCTGCCGTAGCCGAAGCTTTAGAGAATGATAAGTCGGTTCTCGGGATTGCGCCGACTGGTTCTGGTAAGACCCTGGCCTTTACACTCCCCCTGTTACCGAAAGTAATGCCGGGGACGGGGACCCAGCTGTTAGTGCTGTCCCCATCTCAAGAACTGGCCTTGCAGACGGCGCGGGTAATGCGCGAGTGGGCCACGCTGATTGGGGTGAAGGTCCAGTCACTGACCGGGGGTGCGAACCTTCGGCGGCAGGTGATGAAGCTGCATGAGCATCCGGATGTTGTTGTCGGGACGCCCGGCCGGGTTCTCCATATGCTGGATAACCACCACCTGAAGCTCGGTCACCTGCAAACCCTGGTGATTGACGAGGCGGATGACCTCTTGCAGGACGATACCCAGGC
>DBOT01000049.1:0-771 GCA_002299975.1 Lactobacillaceae bacterium UBA639 | reverse complement strand
CGGGCCACGCCACTCAGTACCCAGTTGGCATTCTTCTCTGCCACCAAGGCCCCCGTCTTTAATGACCTGGACGTGATGTTCGGTCGGGACATCGTAACCTTCGATGTCCGTAACACCGACCATTCCCGGGGCCCGGTTAAGCACGGGTACCTGACTGCCCGGACTAACCAACAGAAGACCGCGACTCTGCGCCGCCTGGCCAGTGTCAAGGACTTCCGTGCCCTGGTCTTCTTCAATAGTACTCGGACCTTGAACTATGCAGCGAGCCGGTTGCGTCATGAACACATTGCTGTCGGTACCCTGGGTGGCCGGCAGCGACAGGTTCAGCGGGAGAAGGCCATGCGGATGTTCCGCAAACGCCAACTGAAGCTCCTGCTGACCACCGACTTAGCAGCGCGGGGATTGGATATTCCAAAGCTGCCGGGGGTCGTTAACTTTGACCTACCTAAAGCCACTAATGTCTACATCCACCGTGCCGGACGAACGGGTAGGCAGGGTGAACCGGGAGTTGTTTTAAACCTCGGTGATGACCACGATATTCGTGATTTGAAGAAACTCCTGAAGGATACTGACGCACAACTGGTGCGGATGTACATCGGCAATGACCAGTTGACGGACCAGAAGCCGGTTGCCGGCCAAAAGGTAGTTTCACTGGGTAAGAAAGCCAGCCGTCGCCTCCAGGAAGAGCAACACGACGATGGTAATGTTCAAAAGCGAGTCCACAAGACTTTATCCAGCTTCAGCAAGCCCCATCGTAAGCACCACAAAAAG
>DBOT01000148.1:6683-7200 GCA_002299975.1 Lactobacillaceae bacterium UBA639 | reverse complement strand
CAATCTGCCATCCACAAAATATTAAATCCAAAAGAGGGTTCTACTATGGCAGATATTCCATTTCAAGCCGACAGTTTCGTCCAGTTTCCCACCGGCCGGGTGAGTCTAGAGGATGTTCACGCAATTTTTAAGACGATGCCCTACGAACTTGATTACGTCAACGCCGATGATCAGTACGTCTGGTACTCCCCAAATTCCTGGCGTGATGATAATCGTCTCCAGCAGCGACTCAACCACTCCGTCCTCGGCTGTCATCCAAAGCGGGTGGTTCCGATGGTCAAGAAGGTTCTCGGCCTCCTCCACAGTGGCGAAAAGGACATGGTCGAATCACCCCAAGTGATGGACGGTCACCGAACCCTCATCCGCTACTACGCCATCCGAGACGCAGCGGGTAATTACCTCGGTGCCCTCCAGGTGACCGAGGATGTCGAACATATCTGCCAGCTCAGCGAGCAACACGCCTTCGAGCACGGCATCGTGGAGGGGCAAGTTGTCGACGGGGTCACGACCGCCTCGA
>DBOT01000148.1:6381-6652 GCA_002299975.1 Lactobacillaceae bacterium UBA639 | reverse complement strand
TGCGGATCACCAGGATGATGACTCAGAACAACATAAATAACAAAGAAGCCATCGGAAACCAGAGCTACTGGCCTCCGATGGCTTTACTATTTTATAAACGAACCTCGTTGCGTGAGTGTTGACCATTCACGACCTTGACGACATCGTTCAGGCTGATCTCAACCATGTTCCGGATAGAAGTCTGAGTGAAGAAGGCCACATGCGGCGTAATCAAGACGTTTGGCATGGCCTGAAGCTCCTTGTAATCGCTCGGCAGGTCATCAACGGCGAC
>DBOT01000148.1:0-6372 GCA_002299975.1 Lactobacillaceae bacterium UBA639 | reverse complement strand
GGTTGAAGAAGCCGGTCTCATCCGCCAGGGTATCTAGGCCGGCCCCGGCAATCTCTTTGTCCTTAAGAGCATCGATCAGATCAGCGGTGTTAATCAGGGCACCCCGGGCCATGTTAATGATAATGGCGGTCTTCTTCATTGCTGCAAACTGTGGTGCCGCCAGCATGTTCTTCGTGCTAGGCAGCAGCGGCGTATGCAGGGAGATGATGTCCGCGGTCTTGATGATCGTGTCGAGGTCAGTGTACTCAACAAACGGTGCGTACTCGACATTCTTATTCGGATCATAGGCCAGGACCCGGGCACCGAGGGCCTTGTAAATCTGTGCGGTAGCCCCACCGATGTTGCCCAGGCCGATGATCCCGACCGTTTGGTTATAGATCTCGTTACTGATCAGCTCGGGGTTCCAGCGGAAGTCTCCCTGCTCCATCCGGCTGGTGTAATCGCCGATGCGCCGCAGGAGGTACATCGCATGGGTCAGGCCCATTTCCGCGATGGCCCGTGGTGAATAAACGGCCACGTTGGTGACAATGATTCCGTTGTCTCGGCAAGCATCCAGGTCAAACATGTCAAAGCCAGCCGTCCGCGTCGAAATCTGCTTGATCCCCATTGCGGCCAGCTTTTTGTACAGATCTGGGCCGCCCAGTGACTTGGTCTGCTGGGTCGAGATCCCATCGAAGCCCTGGGCCTCATCAACGGTCTGGGCATTGAGCTGCTCAGTCACCATCTTGACCTCATTGCCGGTCTCTTTCATCCATTCCTTAACGTATTTCCGTTCGGCATTTCCGGTGCCATACATAATAATCTTCATAGTACTCATTCCTTTTCTGAAAGCTCTTACATTAATAGAATAACACTGAACTTATCAGTCGTCACTCTAAAGATTGCCCGATAAGTATCGGCATAAGACACAAAAGCGCCCGTTACCATTATGGCAACGAGCGCATTATTAATTACTTATTATCCTCATCGGACTGGATTCCACCATCGTTTTCCATCTTATCGAGGAACTTTTGTTTCTTGTCCAACCGTGGGAAAAGGTTAAATGTATGAGAACGAATCCCAGCCATTGAAGCCCACAGCAGGAGGAAGAAGACTACGGCAATCCCGAGGAGGACGGAATTACAGAACATAGCATAGTGCTGTCCTAAACCACTACTGATTGACTGCCGTAACCCTTGAATAGAGTAAGTCATTGGCAGGAACCAGTGAATCACATTGTAGAACTTCATGGTAACTTCCATTGGGAAGGTCCCACCAGAACCACCAAGTTGCAGCATCAGCAGAACCATGGCAAGGAAACGACCAGGGTTATCGAAGGTCATCGAAAGGAACATCACAATCGCCATCGAGGCTAACCCGAAGCAGATCGTGGTGAGGAAGAAGGATGGGACGTGGTCAACAGTCAGACCAAAAGCCATCATGATGGCATCTTCCACCACGGCCATGGCGATCGCGGCTGTACTACCGATCACAACCTTACTACCCCACCAAGCAGTTGCGGACTTGCCTGGTGCCGCGATCCGCCGAATTGGGTAGACGAAGTTGAAGACCAGCATTCCAACGTAGAGGGCAACAGACAGAACGTAAGGAGCCAGGGCGTGACCGTAGTTCGGTACGTAACTGTAGTTCTTGTGTTGCAGCTGCGTTGGTTCAGCAAACATCTTGGCTGTCCGGGCAGTTGGCTTGATACCATTGATAGCCTTAGCACCCTTGCCCAGGGAGGAAGCCAACCGACCAGCACCAGCGTTCAACCGAGCAATCCCGGAGATCAGGGCTGGTGAGTTGTCTTGAAGTTGTTGCGTCCCGGCAGCTAACTGGTTAACTCCAGCAACCAGGGTTGGAATCTGGTTGTTGAGCTGACCAAGCGCGCCGGCTAACTGCATGGCACCGGAGTTCAGCTGACCGCTGTTGGCGTTCAGCTGAGCAATCCCGCTCCCCAGTTGACCGACACCGTTCGTGTACTGGCCAATACCACTGGCAAGTTGGCTAGCACCGGATTGCAGAGCACCAGTGTTGGCAGCTAATAAGCCAGCTCCAGCAGCAGCGGTGTGAACACCAGCCGTGTACTGGTTGATACCAGCCTGGGCACGTTGCGCACCAGACTGAAGCTGGTTAGCACCAGAATTCAATTGGTTAGCGCCGGCCGTGGCCTGACTATTAAGTTGGTTAGCGCCAGCTGCCAGCTGAGCAGTACCATTTTGTAAGGCCTTAATCTGCCCTGGCAGACCAGCAATTGTTCCCTTGTAGCCATCAAGTTGACCAAGTAATTGGTTAGCCTGGTTCATAACAGTAGTTGCCTGATCAATTGTTCCAGACATATTACTCAAGTTCCCCAATTGAGATTGAAGATCCTTAAGACTACCGCTAAGGGCACTCATCTGTTGCAAAGTTCCAGACATTCCTTGAATGGTCTCAGCGTTGGACTTGGCCATTCCGGCAATTTCTTGCAATTGACCCTTGATTTTGTCATCACTCGTGCTTCCAGCAAGAGCAGCAGCTGTAGAAGCAATTTTAGCATCATTACCAGCCACGCCACTCAACTTGCCAAGTTCACCTTGAGCACTACTAATGGCACCACCAGCCTCCTGAAGCTTACCAGCGGCAGCAGAAGCTTGGGTCAGGGACGTTTTTGCTTGGCCAAGGGCGGTACTTAATTGAGCAATGCTCCCCTTCATCTGGTCAGCCTGGTTCAGAGCACCCATAATTCCCTCAGTATTGATTCCACTAAGGGAACTAGTTACCTGGTTATTAATCGTGTTAGCACCATTTGCAAGCTGGCTTGTCCCACCGGCAATTCCATTTGCCAGAGTATTAGCACCAGTTGCCAACTGGCCAGCACCACCAGCAAGCTGAGCACCACCTTGCCGAAGTGCAGCACTGTTACTATCCAGGGTCCCCAGACCAGCATTCAGTTGGTTAACCCCGCCAGCAAACTGGCCAACACCAGCTTGAAGCTGGCTGGCACCGCTGTTCAAAGCACCAGAGTTGGCAACTAACTGACTGACCCCGGCGCCGAGGAGGCCAACACCACCAGTGTACTGTTGGATCCCGGTGGCGAGGGTCTGACTACCGCTAGCTAATTGGGCAGCACCCGCCGTCAGCGGAGCAACACCCATTCGCAGCTCCTGAACACCATTGTTGACCTGGCTAACCCCGGCAACGTATTGGTTAACCCCGTTGTTCAGGGTTACGATCCCGCTGTCGAGCTGCTTAGCACCACTGGCAGCCCGGTTCATCCCCTTGCCAACTACGTGGAGTTCCTTGAACATAGCTGAAGCGTAGGCATTCGTAACTGATGCCCGGATCTTAGTGTTCAACCGTTGCATCCCCATCTGGGAGATAACTTCACCAATCATGTTCAGTGAATCGTTGGTCTCATACTTCAACTTCATCGTCTTCGGATGCTTATCCAGCACCGTCGTGGCGTTCTTAGAGAAGTCCTTCGGAATAGTGACAACCGTGTAGTACTTCCGCCCCTTCAGACCGTCCTGGGCCTTCTTAGCGGAAACAAATTCCCACTTCAGGGCGTGGTTGGTCTTCAGATTCTTGATTGTCTGATCACCAACATCCATCTTGCGTCCTTGATATTCAACCGGGATGTCCTTGTTGACAACCGCAACTGGCAGATCCTGCGTATTCCCATAGGGGTCCCATACGGACTTCAGGAAGAAGATACTGTATAGGAAGGGGATAACACAGATCACCAGGGTCGAAACCAGCAGGATTTTATTATGGTAGATATTCTTAAATTCCTGCTTGATCATTTCCCACATTTTTTCTTTTCACCTCGAATTTAATTGTTTACTGGCGCTCGGAAAGGGTATGGACCGTCTCCCGCACGAAGTCGACAATCTCTTCAACGGGCACGTCATAGTTCTTGCTCTGCCACCAATGGAAACCACCCAAAATCGAGCCGCTCAGTGTGTAGGCTAGTAGTTCCGGATTATCTGACTTCTGCAAGGCCTGGATAACCGGGTCCTTACTCTCCTGTTCGCGTCGTTCCAAGAAGATCTGCGTCAGGATCTGCAGCATCTCAGAATACAGTGAGCTGTGTGAGTCGCTGGCGGCCAGATGCCGGACCACATTCCGGTGTTGATTGATATAAATAATAAAGTGCTTAAGAATGTCGTCTTCTGAACTGCCACTATCAACGATCTGCACAACCTTAGTCTTCAGCGTCTGCTCCAACAAGTCATACTTATCATTGAAGTAACGGTAGAAACTGCTTCGGTGCAACAAGGCCTCCTTACAAATCTGATCGACTGTCAAATGGTCAAACGAGTTATTCTCCAACAAAACCAGTAGGGCATTTTGAAAATCCCGAACTGTTCGTGTAACACGCATCAACTATTCCTCCCTTCTGTTGCGTTTTCATCATAAATACTATATAACGTTCTAATATTAAACAACAGAGCTTTTTGAGAAGGTTCGTTTCTAAATGAGACAATGGTTCAAAAATGTGCCGGTACATGGGAAAATGTGTACTACAATGATTATCCTTTGTTTTTGTCCTAATCCGTATAAAAATCCTATATTTAGATTAGAATTGGCCAAATTGCAATGGATATCTCAGGGAATATGCTACAATCGCAAGTGAAAGTAAATATGCAGGAGGCGTTTGATCATGAAGATTTCAACGGAAAAATTCGGTGAATACCGTAACCAGGATGTCATGAAGTACACCCTGACCAACGATAACAATGTCAGCATCAGTGTCCTCAACTTCGCGGGGATTTGGCAGGCCTACATGGTTCCTAATACCCGTGGCGGCCGTGTCAACCTCCTCCTCGCCGCCGATACCTTCGATCCATACATCGAACACGGTGGTCTCTATGCCGGGCGGATTGTCGGCCGGGTTGCTGGGCGAATTGCTGGCGGTGACTTTGACATCGATGGTCAGTCATACAGTGTCCCAACTAATGAAGGGGATAACCTCCTCCATGGTGGCGCTAACGGACTGGCCCAGCAGTTCTACCAAGTGGAAACCAAGCAGGACGGCGACAAATTGCAGGCTATCCTAACCACCAGCATTGATACAACCACCGACCACTTCCCAGGTAAGGAAGACGTCAAGGTTACCTATACCCTGGCCAACGATAACAGCGTCACAATTGACTTTGATGGTCAAACGGACGCGAAGACTCTCTTCAACCCAACCAGCCATACTTACTGGAACCTGTCTGGGGAGGCCAAGACCATTCAGGGCCACGTTCTGACCCTCAACTCCAAGTACCACTTGCAACTGGATAACGAGAAACTGCCAACCGGGAAGAAGATTCTTAATAAGAACACCCCGTTTGACTTCCACTACCCAACCGTTCTGGGGACGGCGCTCCAACACCTGCAAGAGGAACACAACCCAGAAGGAGGCTTCGATGATGCCTTCGTGGTTCTCCCAAGTAACCGGCTGGCCCACGAACCAGTTGCCGTACTGATGGATGCCGCCACGGGTCGTAAGATCAAGATGTATTCTGACCGTAACGGCCTGGTGGTTTACACTGCTAATGGCCTCAAAGTCGAGGACTACAACCGCCCTGCTGGCAGCTGGTTTGCCATCGCCCTTGAAGGTCAAACCCTGCCAGACGCCCCGCACCACCCACAATTTGGTGACATTGCGCTGCGTCCTGGCCACCCTGAACACTTCCAGCTGCGCTACGAGTACTTCGCTTAAAAGAATGATATAATTAAGGTAGTAACTGATGTCGTCTCGATTGGAGGTTTCGCCTATGAAGAAGAAATTAACTAAGTCCAAGAACAAGGTTTTCCTCGGAGTCTGCGGTGGCCTTGCTGACTACTTCCACATTGACCCGACCGTTGTTCGGCTGATCGTCCTCGTCCTCCTGGTCATGACGGGATTCTTCCCCGTCGGCTTGATCTACTTGGTAGCCGGCTTGATTATGCCCGACGCCGATGCTAAGGACGACGATCACGTTGTTGAGGGCGAATTCAAAGAACGCAAATAAACAATAAAAAAGAACACTGCTCTGCGGAGGGAAATCTCCAGAACAGTGTTCTTTTTGTATATCTTCAGTTAGGATTACTCACCGTCTTGAACTTCGTTAGGGTGTTGCTTTTCCCAACGGTGCTCTGTCCAGAAGTAAAGGGTAATCAGGGCAAAGCAGATTGCTGGCACGATGAATGAGAACTGCATTGAACCACTCAGGTCAGATACCCGTCCCTGAACAGCTGGGATGATAGCCCCACCGATCAGTGACATAACGATGAAGGCTCCACCGGTTTCGGTGTACTTCTTTTCGTGGATCTGATCCAAGGTGTGGGCGTAAATCGTTGGCCATTCTGGACCGAAGAAGAAACTGGTCGTGATGGCAGCGATAACAGCCGTCAGGTTTGGCACCGTGAAGGTCACGATCA
>DBOT01000128.1:9170-9322 GCA_002299975.1 Lactobacillaceae bacterium UBA639 | reverse complement strand
GGCCAAGCCAGCACCGAAGGAGAAGCCCGCGGCTAAGATGAAAACCAAGCTGACCTATGCGGAACAGCTGGAGTGGAACCACATCGATGATGACCTTGACCAGCTTGATCAAAAACACCAGGACTTGGAGAAGCGGATGGCAGCGGCAGGCC
>DBOT01000128.1:1126-9112 GCA_002299975.1 Lactobacillaceae bacterium UBA639 | reverse complement strand
CTACACGAAGCTGGCCGACCTGCAGAAGCAACTCAACGAGGTTCAGAAGCAGATCGATGAAAAGACGGCCCGCTGGGAGTACTTAAGCAACTTCGTGGACGAATAACTGAGTATTGCTTACGAAGCCAATAACTACAGCTTTGCCAAGAAATTAAGAGCTTTAAGGATATACTTTTGGCATAAATTTAGCACAAATCTAAAAAAGCCGGCAGAAACGCTCTGTCGGCTTTTGTACGTCAAGGCCGACTTATAAGTGACCAACGTCAACCATGATATTGTGTTATATTATTACCAATCAAAGCAAGGAGTATGATGACAAATATGGCAGAAAACACTAACGAACAGCAGTACCTTAACCTGGCCCGCTATGTTCTGGAGAACGGTCACGAGAAATCCGACCGGACGGGGACGGGGACCCGCTCAGTCTTCGGTTACCAGATGCGTTTTGACCTCAGCAAGGGTTTCCCATTGCTGACCACGAAGAAGGTGCCATTTGGTCTGATTAAGAGTGAGCTGCTCTGGTTCCTGCGGGGGGACACCAACATTCGCTTCCTCCTTCAGCACCACAATCACATCTGGGATGAGTGGGCCTTCAAGAAGTGGGTCACCAGCTCAGAATACCATGGTCCGGACATGACGGACTTTGGTCACCGTTGGCTGAAGGATCCGGAATTTAAGAAGCAGTACCTGGCTGAAAAGAAGGCCTTCTGTCAGCGGGTCTTGGACGATGACGAGTTTGCCAAGAAGTATGGCGACCTGGGACTGGTCTACGGAAGCCAGTGGCGGCACTGGAAGACCAGTCAGGGGGACACGATTGACCAGCTGGCCAATGTAATCCACCAGATCAAGACGACGCCAAACTCCCGGCGGATGATTGTTTCGGCTTGGAACCCTGAGGATGTCCCTTCAATGGCCCTGCCACCATGCCACACCATGTTCCAGTTCTACGTGAACGATGGCAAGCTGAGCTGTCAACTCTACCAGCGCAGTGCTGACATTTTCTTAGGCGTTCCCTTTAACATTGCCAGCTATGCCCTGCTGACGGAGATGATTGCTCACGAGTGCGGCCTCAAGGCGGGGGACTTTGTGCACACCCTGGGGGATGCCCACATCTACCTTAACCACCTTGACCAGGTCAAAGAGCAGCTTTCCCGGACGCCACATGCTGCTCCCAAGCTCATCCTGCCTGACGAGCCCAAGCCAGTTGACCAGTACCAGATGACGGATATCAAGCTGGAAGGCTATACACACGAACCGGCCATTAAGGCTCCGGTTGCAGTCTGAGGAGGTGCCATATGACAGCAATCAGTTTTGTGTGGGCTGAAGACCTGGACGGCTGGATCGGGAAGGATAATACCTTGCCCTGGCATGTGCCAGCGGACATGCGGCACTTCAAACAGGTAACGATGGGCCACCCCATCATCATGGGGCGACGGACCTATGAATCAATTGGTCGACCATTGCCGCACCGTGAAAACATTGTCCTGACGCACCAAGAGCTGACGGTTCCCGGGATCACAGTTATCCATGACCTAACAGCTTTACAACGTTACTTAGACCAACTGCCCGCGGATGAGACGGCCTGTGTCATTGGTGGTGCGGGGGTGTTCAGCACTTTGCTACCAATAGCGACGGACCTGGAGCGGACGGTGATTAATGGTCACTATCACGGGGATACAAAAATGCCACCGGTTGATTATTCCCGGTGGCAGTTGGTTGATCGGCAGACCATCCCTGCTGATGGTGATGCCCAGCCGATCTGTTGGTTTGAACATTGGCGATTAAACGTAAAATAAAATAGAGAAGTACATGAAGCCGGTCCCCAGTAAGACAAACAGGTGCCAGATGAGGTGTGTGTAGCGTGTCGGTCGACTGTAAAGCAGGGCGCCCAGGGTGAAGGTCACACCTCCAGCCAGGAGCAGGCCAAAGCCAACGGGACCCAGTGCTTGCCAGAGGGGGACAAAGGCAAATATGCACATCCAGCCCATCAGGACGTAGATCAGGGTCGAGAGGTTGCTCTTGTGCTTAAGCCAGATACTCTTGTAGACCACGCCCAAGACGGCCAATCCCCAGATGATTCCAAAGAGGGTCCAACCGGCCCAGCCCCGGATGCTGACGAGGCAGTAGGGGGTGTAAGTCCCGGCAATCAGGATAAAGATCATTGCGTGATCAAAAATCCGAAAGAGGTGCCGGGCCCGGGTGAAGTAGAGGGCGTGGAAGAGGGTCGAGGAAAGGTAGAAGAGGACTAGAATGCTGCCGTAGATGGTGAAGGTGACGATTCGCATCGGGTCCCCTGTATGGGCAGCACGGATGATTAGAAAGACCAATCCCGCAATTGCTAGTCCGGCCCCAATTCCATGTGTCACCGCGTTGGTAATCTCAATTAAAAGCTCTCGATGATCCTGTGGACGATGTGAATTCGATGATGTTCTGACCATGATAATTACCCCTTTCTGGATGATCAGCGGTGAATTCTTCAATGATATTTGCTATACTAAAGGCTGAATATTAACAAATTTAATGATTCGACACTTAAAAAATGTGTATAATAGTTTTGTAAACCATATAGCTAGTTCTGATAACTAGATAGATTATAACATAGATATACACACAGGGAGAGTAGATTTTCCATGGCAAAAGTAAAAATAGTTTGTGATTCTTCTGTTGGCTTGACCACAGAAGAAATCCAAAAATATAACATTACGATTGTTCCATTGACTGTGATGATTGATGGAACAGTTTACACAGAACGGGAAACGATCACGAATGAACAGTTCCCTGAAATGATGAAGAATGCCAAGTCCTTACCGAAGACGTCACAACCGCCAATCGGTAAGTTCGTGGACGTCTTTGACAAGCTCGGTGAGGATGGCAGTGAAGTCCTCTGTGTAACGATGATGGCTTCCATCTCCGGAACCGTCCACGCCACTGAGCAGGCAGCAGAGCTTTCTAAGACTAAGGTAACGGTCTATGACTCACAGACGACCGACCAGGGAATGGGTTTTCAGGTTGTCGAGGCGGCGCAAGTTCTTGAAAATGGTGGGACTGTTGATGATGCCATCGCCAAGATGAAGGACGTCCTCAGTAAGAGTAAGCTTTACCTCGCAATTGATAACCTTCACAACCTGGTTGCCGGGGGCCGAATCAGCAAGTTTGCCGGGGCCCTGTCCAGTCTTTTGAACATCAAGGTAATGCTTCAGGTTTCCGGCGGTCAAATCCATATTCTGATGAAGGGCCGTGGAACCAAGGCCATCCACAAGGAATGGGATAAGCTGTTAGACGAGATGGCAGCAGGTCCAAAGGTTAAGGCCATTGGGATTTCCCATGTTCAGGCAGACAAGGAAGTTGCCCGGCTGAAGGAAGCCTTGAACAAGCTCTATCCAAACATCAAGGTTATTGTTCGGGAGACAGTACCGATTATTGCTACCCATACTGGAATGGGTGCTTGCTGCCTTCTTTACTATACCGAATAAAAATTGAGCGGTCATGAAAAACGGCCGCTTTTATTTATCTAAAAAGGGGTGTTGTCCGTGAAGAAAAAGGGATGGTTGGCCGCCATACTGGTTGTGATCGTTGCCCTAGGCGTTGGCTGGGGATGGCATCAGCATAACATTGCCCAGTCTGGTTCGCCGACAGAGCAAGCGAGGGTGCACAAGCCCCGTTATGTAGAGCGTAAGCATGTTAAGCTCGTGGCCCTTGGTGACTCCCTCACCCATGGTCAAGGGGATGAAACCAATAATGGCGGTTATGTCGGGATCATCAAGAAGAAGATTGAACATCACTATCGCAAGACGACGGTAACGACCGTCAACTACGGGGTCAGTGGGGACCGTTCTGACCAGATCCTTGACCGCTTGAATAGCCAGAAGCAGATTCGTCAGGACCTTCGCCAGGCCGACGTGATTACGATGACGGTCGGAGGTAATGACTTGATGCAGAAACTGGAAGCGGATGCCTTGGATTCACCCGATCGAATCAGCGGGGACGTCAAGACTGCCAGCCAGACCTACCGTAAAAAGCTGAACCGGCTCTTTACGGCGGTCCGGAAGCAGAATCCGCATGCGCCGATCTTTGTGATGAGCATCTATAATCCCTTCTACACCTACTTCCCCGATGCGACAACGATTAGTGATGCCATTGGCTACTGGAACAAGACGACCCGGCAGGTGATGGGACATTACCCACGGATGTACTTTGTTGACATTGACCACCTGATGTCATACGGTCAATACCGGACAAAGGCTTCTCGTCAGCAGCTGGCGGCAGAAGAGGACAAGGTTAACCACGGGAAGATTAACCAGACCCGGGCCATCAAGGTGATGGATAACAAGGATAAGAACTTAAATGACTATATTTCCACAGATGACAACTTCCATCCAAACCATACTGGGTATGAGCACATTGCCCAGCGGCTTTTCAAGGTGATGGTTCATCATCATAGTTGGGAATACGTAAAGAGGTAAACCAATGAATAAAACAGCGAAAAAGAGTTTTAATGGTTGGAAGTGGGCCTTCTTTGTCCTGCTGGCAGCGATTATTATCGGTGGGGCCGTGGTGGTCCATAAGGCAGCTGCGCCGGCTCCAGCACCAGAGGTAAGTCGACCAGTTCAGGCCACCGATACGTCCTTGACGGTTGCGCTGAATCGTAAGCAGGTCAACGCCCTCTCAGCAAACTACTTGAACCAATTCTTAAAAGGGGAACGGGTCAAGTACCACTTCATCGTGGGTGTGAAGTACGCCACCCTGATTGGTGACACCAAGTTCATGGGCGTTAAGATCCGTTTTGCGATTAACTTCATTCCACAGATGACTAAGGAAGGAAACATCCTGTTAAAAGCGAAGGGCCTTTCTGTTGGTCAGCTGAACATCCCACTGAAGTTCGTGATGGGTTATATTGCTAAGAACTACAATATTCCAAAGTGGGTTTCGATCGATGCCAAGAACAAGACGATTCTCCTTGACCTGAACCGTTACAGTAAGCATCGTTCACTGAAATACTCGGCAGAGGAGATTAACATGGAGGACGGCCGTTTCCGTTTCCTGATCACCGTCCCAACTAATAACTAGGAGATGTAAAAATGCGTGATAGTTTCTATCGTTACCTGATGACGCAGCGGAAGCCGACTGACGCCGATGAGGTTGAACAGTTTGCTAACAATGCTTTTTTGGACAGTAGCTTTCCCAAACAGTCAACTGACTTTGATGAAATTTCCAAGTATCTGGAAGAAAACGCCGAGTACCTGCCGTCAATGACCATCTTTGATACGGCCTGGCAACGGTACTTGGATGCAATGAATTAAGGAGGCAATCAATATGGCAGTGATTCAATGGTTCCCTGGGCACATGGCCAAGGCCCTGCGGCAGATTCGTGAGCAAATGCCACTAGTCGATATCGTGTTTGAACTGGTTGATGCCCGGGTCCCATATTCCTCACAGAATCCTGAAGTTGCTCTGGCAGCCGGTAATAAACCCCGCCTGCTGATCATGACCAAGACAGACTTGGCAGATCAGGAACGGTTGGCTGAGTGGTTGCAATTCTTTAAGGAGAAGGGACAACCGGTCCTAGCCCTCGATTCTCGCCAGCACAATGTCGCTAAGCTGGTAACGGCCAAGAGTAAGGAGATCCTCCACGATAAGATGGTGGAAGAAGCTGCTAAGGGCCTTAAAAAGCGGCCAATTCGGGCAATGTGTGTCGGGGTACCGAATGTCGGTAAGTCGACCCTGCTGAACCACCTGGTTAAGAAGAACGTCGCCGTTACCGGTAACCGTCCGGGGGTCACCACTGGTCAGCAGTGGCTGCGCTCGTCAGCAGACCTGGAATTGCTGGATACTCCTGGGGTACTCTGGCATAAGTTTGCCAGTGCTAAGCAGGGCCAGATGCTGGCGCTGAGTGGGGCGATCAAGGATAGTCTCTATCCCAAGGACGACGTGGCCCTGTTTGCCCTGCGTTACCTGCGTGAACACCAACCGGAGAAGCTCCAGGAGCGCTACCGCTTGAGTGATGCTGATCTGGCTGAAGAGGTTACTGATCCGGACCTTCTCTTGAAGATCACCCAAAAGATGGGCTTCCGTGATGACTATGACCGGGCCAGTGAGCGGCTGATCTTTGACCTGCGAAAGGGTAAGTTAGGACCAATCACCATGGAGGTCCCCGCAGATCTGAATGCGGAGGGTATCAATGAGTGAAACGGTTAAGCAGATTCGCGAACGGCTCAGTCAATTGACTGACCGGTCCGACCCGTACGTTCAATCACTGGCTACGGACTCACGGAAGGGGGTTCAACAGGCCCTCACCCAGTTCTACCGACGGCTTGAACGACAGGCCGCGGCTCAAGCGGCATTTCGTCAGCGCTTCCGCTATGAAGAGAAGCTTTGGCGACAGGGTTGCCGATATGTGGCGGGGATGGATGAAGTTGGTCGTGGCCCCCTGGCAGGTCCGGTGGTCACCTGTGCCGTAATCCTGCGTCCTGATTTTGACCTTGTGGGGGTGACCGACTCCAAGCAGCTGACGCGGCACGAGCGGGAACAGTTGTACTTGCAAATTGTCAACGAGGCCGTAGAGGTCAGCATTGCCGTGAACGACCGTGAGGCGATTGATCGGCTGAACATCTACGCTGCGACCCAAGATGCCATGATTAGGGCGGTTAATAATCTTCATCACCGGCCCGACCACCTGATTGTGGATGCGGTTCCGCTCAAGATTGCGATTCCCCAGACGACCCTGATTAAGGGCGATCAGAAGAGTATCAGTGTAGCGGCGGCCAGCATTGTTGCCAAGGAATACCGGGATCACCTGATGAGAGATTATGATCGAGTTTACCCGGGCTATGGCCTGGCTGAAAATATGGGCTACGGGACAAAGGAACACTTGGCGGGGCTGGCGGCCCATGGTGCGACGCCAATTCACCGGCGTTCGTTCCGCCCCGTGCAAGATTATTTGAATTAATTTAATGCATTTGGGAATGAACCTCGTACTTATCTAGTAGGAGGTTCTTTTTTATGCTACGAGAACGTGATTTTTTACTACGACTGAGTCTTTGCCGTGGCCTGGGCCGAGTTGCAAAGTACCGCCTATGGTGTTGCGCCCACCAGCTTCATTGCTATGACGACCTACCAAGACTAATTGAGCAATGTCAACTCACCCTGCGCGCCCAGACCGCCCTATTGAATAATTGGGCGAGTCCGGAGTTGGACCGGGCCGTAAACTTAAATCAGGGTTATCCCCATATTACAATTGTCGATCCCGAGTATCCGGCGGTGCTGCGGGAGATCTTCTGTCCGCCATTAGTGCTATTCTATGCTGGTAACCTGACCCTGCTGCAGAGACCATGCCTGGGAGTCGTCGGGGCCCGTGATGCTTCCTCCTATGGGGCGGGAGTTTTGCGCGGCTTTATTCCAGAGATTGTTAAACACCAGTTGGTAGTGGTCAGTGGGCTAGCCCGGGGCATTGACGGTTTGAGCCATCAGATCACGCTGGAACACGGTGGAATGACGATCGGCATCATCGGGTGTGGGCTCGATCGCTATTATCCGGCGGAAAATCGGTGGCTACAGCAGGCCGTTGCTAAACGGGGGTTGGTGCTGTCAGAGTACGGCCGCGGTGAGCTCCCGTTGGCTTATCGTTTTCCCGAGCGAAATCGTTTGATTGCTGGTTTGGTCCAGACGCTCCTGGTAGTGGAGGCAAAACGGCGTAGTGGCAGTTTAATCACCGCCAACATAGCCCTGGATGAAAATCGCAATGTCTGTGCGGTTCCTGGTCGCATCGATACTATCCGGTCGTTAGGTTGTAATGAACTGATTGCTGCTGGTGCCAAGCCGATCCTGCGGGCCCAGGACTTGATTGACGAATTTAGCTAGTTGTGTCTTTTTACGTTAATTTCTTAAAAATGGCTTTTCTGATTTGACAGATGATGGTTAAATGGGCTAATAATAGAAGAGAAATTAATAAGAACGTGAGGAGCCGACTTTATGGCAACCAAAACAACG
>DBOT01000128.1:787-975 GCA_002299975.1 Lactobacillaceae bacterium UBA639 | reverse complement strand
TCATACAAGGTTGTTGCCAGCCTGGGCCACATTCGGGACCTTCCTAAGAGCCGGATGGGGGTTGATGTTGAGAATAACTACCATCCCGACTATATCTCTATTCGTGGTAAGGGGGATGTCATTAAGGAACTACGGAAGGATGCCAAAAATGCTAAGGCTATCTACCTGGCATCTGACCCGGACCGGGA
>DBOT01000128.1:0-668 GCA_002299975.1 Lactobacillaceae bacterium UBA639 | reverse complement strand
CGGACGATCAACATGGACCTGGTGGATGCCCAACAGGCACGGCGGGTCTTGGATCGCCTGGTGGGGTATTCCATCAGTCCAATCCTTTGGAAGAAGGTCAAGAAGGGGCTCAGCGCCGGTCGGGTCCAGTCCGTCGCCCTCAACCTGATTATTCAGCGGGAAAATGAAATCAAGCAATTCAAGCCCGAGGAGTACTGGACCATCGATGCCGAATTTGCTCATGGCCAGGACCACTTCCAGGCTAGTTTTTATGGTGAGAACGGTAAGAAGGTGCGCCTGCACAACAATGATGATGTTCAGGCGGTTCTGGGTAAGCTCGACAAGCGCAAGAACTTTGCCATTACGAAGGTTGTCCGCAAGGAACGTAAGCGGCAGCCACAGCCACCGTACACGACGTCCACCATGCAACAGGATGCCAACCGGCGACTCAACTTCCGGACCCGGAAGACGATGATGGCGGCGCAGATGCTCTATGAAGGAATCGACATTAAGCAGGGGGCGCCAGTAGGGCTGATCACTTATATGCGGACGGACTCCACCCGGATTGCCTCCATTGCTAAGCATGAGGCCTCTAAGTTCATCCACGAAAAGTATGGTGGTGAATACGCAGCCATCAAGCCGGTCAAGGGAAAGTTGCCGGAAGGGGCACAGGACGCCCACGAAGCCAT
>DBOT01000131.1 GCA_002299975.1 Lactobacillaceae bacterium UBA639 | reverse complement strand
ATAAAGTTTAACGTCTTTGATTGTAGCGCACGTCTTTACATCTTGTCTAGCACCGAATTGTCATTGTTCTGACTGGTTAAAGAGCCGGCGCAGGCGCTGGTGCCAGTCTGCTTGCTGATTATTTTTCGGTTTAGCAGGAGCCTCGGGTAAGGAAAGCTCACACATCCACTCCGGCTGTTCGATATCACAGCATGGCGATGGAAAGTCGTCCACCTCCTCACCAAAATAATCCAGCAGAAATGACCGCCGGCACGTAGCCAAACTGGCATAGTCCAGCATTTTTTGCAGACTAATGGCCTGCTGTTGCCGCCGTTGCTTAAACGCTGAAATGATCTGGGCCGGTTGGTAACCGTGATCCAGGTAGAAGGTAAACAGGTCCTGGTCATCCCCCAGGACAGCTGGCCGCAACTGGTGATTCTTAACCTGCGCCAAGAGGTTCACACTGGGAAGACTGATGGCAGTCAGTTGACTTGGCAACCCCTCATCCCCAGGTGCATATAATAAGATCGCCACACTCTGCTGACCATCACGGCCGGCCCGGCCAATCTCCTGCATGTAGCTCTCCAGGTTAGCTGGCAAGTGGTAATGGATAATATAACGGATATCATCCTTATCAATCCCCATCCCAAAGGCGCTGGTCGCACAGACGACATGAACCTGGTTATTCATGAACTGCTGTTGAATCTTGAACCGGTCAACCGGCGACATCCCAGCATGATATGGCGCAACAACTAAGCCCGTCTGTTCACGCAGCCATTCGGCCATCTGAGTTGCGAGCTTACGACTGGCAAAGTAAATGATCCCCGGGCCTGGTAGGTTGGTTACCAGCTGGAGCAAGCGTTCATCCTTGGCTTGCTGATTGGTTACCCGATCCACAGCCAGAAAGATGTTCGGCCGGTTAACCGAACGGATCACCTGGTGGACGTGGTCACGATCTAGGCCCAGTTTATTAAGAATATCCCGGCGCACCCGCGGCGTTGCGGTCGCGGTTAGCATCAGCAGGCACGGCTGACCGATATATTGCCGTACCTGGCGCAACAATAGGTACTCGGGGCGAAAATCAGGCCCCCATTGGGAAATACAGTGGGCCTCATCGATTACCATCATGCTCAGCGGAATCCGGCGAAGGGCGGCGAGAACCGCTGGCGTAGTGAGAATCTCCGGTGAGGCAAAGATAAAGCGAAAGCTAGCCAGGGATCGCAAAACCTGGTCGCGTGCGGGCCCCTGCAGCTGACTACTCAGCATTACTACCCGTTTTTCCCCCTGCTGCCGTAGCCGGTCAACCTGATCCTGCATCAAAGAGATCAGTGGCGACACGATGACCACCCCACCGGGCATTAAATAGGCGGGAAGTTGGTATAGCAACGATTTACCAGCCCCGGTCGGTAAAACGGCGAGGGTGTCATGACCCGCCAGTAGCGATTCAATAGTCTCCTGTTGACCATCGCGAAAGTGCTGGTAACCAAAGCGCTCGTGGAGCAAGCGATACATTTCAGCCGAATCAGTCATGGTTTTTCCTCCCCTGCAGAATCTGAAAAAGCCGATAGTTAAAAAAGGCATCCCCCGCGTCTTGCTCAGCGGGATTAAAGTGCCAACTAGTGACGTCCGGATCTGAATACTGCTTTGCCAATGCCGCTCGCTTAGCAGATGGCAGCAACTGGTCCCAGTTCAGTTGTTCTGGACACAAGATAGCCACTTCTAAGAGATGCTCCCGGACTGTACTTAATTTTAACCGTCGCCGGGCAGCAATCTGTTCTAGCGTCGCCCCCTGTTGATAGAGATTCAGGGTTAGGGCCGTGCTATTCGACAGCGGGCCCGCATTAAGCAATGGTGCTAGAAGATCCTGCAAAGGTCCGGGAACATGCTGGCAGTAGGCCGCCACCCCCAGAAGAAGATCATGGTTGAGAACCAGCATATCGGCCATGGAAAGCTGCAAGTGAGCGGCAAGTTGATCATTAGTCAACGCCGGCAGGTTATGGCCAACTAACCCATCGACTAGAAAAGCTGCCAGACGCTCGTCAGCGCTGGCCAGTCCCGTCGTTAACTGATCCAGGTCATGATAGACCGCCGCCACCAGTTGCTTTCGGTCGGCACGATGGAACCACTGCTTCACCGCCAACATATGACCATAGCCCACCGTCACGGGAGCATACTTGGCATTGTGGTAGGCATATTCCGACACCACCTGCATCCCCAAAAGGAGGCGCTGCCCAAGTTGGTTGGTATTCGCCAGCCAGTACCAATCCAAGAAATGGGGCTGGTATTGCTGCTCTTCTTCCTGGCGTTGTACCCCCTTAGTGGTCAACCGGGCCTGGTGGTGATCATCAATGGTGAGCAGCTGGTCCGCTACCAGTGACTTGATCACCGCGTCATATTCTGATCGTTGAAGCTGACGATCGGCACCTAACCATTGTAAAAGGCCATACTGCTGCCCCCAGAACAGGTTGGATACCGTCAGGCGACTCGTCAGTAGACTCTCAATTACCCGAATCCGCCGGGGCTGATGATAAGAAAAGAAACGTAGTATATATGAATTCATAATCAAAACCTCATTACCCATTCTCTCACTAGGTATAGACGGAGACAAACCTTAAATACGCGAAAAGAGGACCGCAGTAAATTAACTTTTACTGTGATCCTCTCTTTTCATCCCTATTGGTAACGGTGCGCTGCTAGCCAGGGCTTTAACTGCGTCGCTACAATGGCAAAGATCCCCGTGACCAACAGGCCCTTGATAATATTAAACGGCAAAACACCGAGGGCCACTAACTGCGAAACCGGTAATGTTGACTTCCAGTTCCAGACCGCCATGTACAGCGGTGTCAGAACCCATAAGTTCAGCAACGACATGACCACGGTTAAAACTACCGTTGCCACAACAATTCCGACCAGGAGTTGTTTCTTTTGCGACCACTGGGGCTTCTTCCGCCAGATTAGGCAGAACGGCAATAGCATCGCTAATGATGAGACAAAGTCACCGAGGAGCCCAATCAGTTCGCCGACCGAGAATCCCCGAATCATACCATGAATCAAGCACTTAATCACAGCGATCACGATCCCCCCTACCGGACCGTAGATGTAGCCCCCGATTAAAACGGGAACATCTGAGAAGTCGATCTTGAGGTAGGAAGCCATGGGGATAATGGGAAACTCAAACAACATCAAGATAAAGGCAAGCGCCCCCAGGCAGGCAATCCCTACCAACCGTTGAATACGTAAATGCGATACTGTCATAATAACAACCTCCATTGAGATTGCCTTCAGTCGGCCCCACAAATCAAAAAAAGCGCTACCAACGAATAACTGTCAGCAGCGCCTACTTTAATTAGGGTTAACGTACGTAGAAGTCTCTTCTATATACCAGACTATACTGTCGGCTCCAGGATTCAACTGGATCAACCACTTGGTGTGGGTTGCGGGCTTGCACCGCCGGTCGGGAATTTCACCGCGCCTTGAAGACAACTTTTTTAGTTTTTGCAATTCTTATTATATGGGCTTTTCCGCGGCACGTCAACGTTTTTAATGTGCCCCAATTCCGTAGTGATGCGCACTTTCCCGTATTTTCCGCAATTTTTTGCTATATTGATGCAATATAGCAAAATAGACAAAGGCTAATCCAACAAGCTCGGTTAAGTTAGGCCGAATTACTCGTTACAGTTGTTTTAGCTTGGTAACTTCTTCGGGCCGCAATTCACGGAACTCACCTGACTGCAGTCCCTGTAGGTTCAAGAAGCCATATGTCTCCCGGTGCAACTTAATTACCGGATGACCAACGGCTTCAAACATCCGCTTAACCTGGTGATAGCGACCTTCATGAATTGTCAACTGTACCAGACTGGTCTGATGATGACGGTCAACTTCCTTTAGTCTGGTTTTAGCTGGTTTCGTCTTTCGCCCATCAACCCGGACACCAAGCCGCAGCCGTTTTAGCTCGTCGTTTTGAATAATCCCCTTGACCTTCGCAACATAGGTCTTGGCAACTTCAAAGCGGGGGTGCATTAACTTGTTAGCCAGGGCCCCATCGTTTGTCAGGAGAAGAATTCCGGTGGTGTCATAGTCCAACCGGCCGACCGGGTAGATCCGCTCTTCAACCTCGTCTTCGCGAAGAATATCCACCACGGTCTTGCGCCCCTTATCATCGTGGGCGCTGGAAATACCCCCCCGCGGCTTATTTAATAGGTAGTAAACGTGGGGTTCCCGATGAATGGGTACCCCATCAACCTCAACCTTATCATGGCGACTGACCTTGGTTCCCAGTTCGGTAACCGTCTCACCATTGACCTGAACCCGGCCACTTTGAATTAGCTTTTCAGAGGCGCGCCGAGAGGCTACTCCCGCGGCGGCCATCACTTTTTGTAATCTCTCCATTTAATCTTTTCCTCCTTGCTTGCGGGACTGGAACGCTGCCAAAAAGAGATCCCCACTCAGGTCAGCGCTATCGGGGTCCTCTTGCTCCGGCAGTGGTGGCAGATCCTCCAGCGACGACAGACCAAAGTAGTCCAGAAAGCTTTCTGTTGTAACATAGCGAAATGGTCGACCGGGAGCATCAAGGCGGCCATGGGTATCAATCAGTCCCCGGGCCATCAGCTTCTGCAGCGATCCTGAGCTCTGTACACCCCGAATTTCGTCGATTTCTAGACGAGTGATTGGCTGGCGGTAGGCAATGATTGCCAGGACCTCTAATAGGGCGTTTGTCAACGGGACCGTCAGTGGAATCTCAAAATATTGTTTGATCACCGGGGCCAGTGCCGGCTTAGTGGCTAAACGATAGGTCTGGCCACTGTGCAGAATGACCAGTGCACTGTTAGGATCAGCTGCATAGCGTTCTGCTAGTTTATCAAGGGTCGCGGTGATTGCCGGCTTCATAAAGCCCGTGATTTTTGCTAAGTCACCAACCGTGATCCCTTCATCTCCGCTGATGAACAGCAGGCCCTCAATCTGGGCGGTATTCGTTATTTCGGTAGTCATCGCTCTTCAAACCTTCCTTGATAATTATTGGTGCAAACAGGCCTGCCTGTTCAATATGGACGGCCTGGTGCTTAGCTAGTTCCAGGATCGCCAGAAAAGTAGTTACCAACTCATCCTTCGTCACCGCACTCGTTAACAGGTCAACGAAGCGCTGGGGGCCGGCCATCACTTTTTCAAAGACCGTCTGCATCTGCTGAGCCACGCTGACCTTCTCGGCCGCCACGGTTTCCACGGCCGGCTGAATAAAGCGGTGACGCTTAAGAACCTGGGCAAAGGCAGCCTGGAGCTGGTCAAGACTTACCCCGGGCGCGACCTGCTCACTCACCAGGTCACGGGGAACCCGCATGGCGGGCCGGGTATACTCCTGTTGACGGTAGCTCTCCTTATCCTTGAGGTGGTCAGCTGCCTTCTTGTAACGCTGGTATTCAATCAGCTGCTCGACCAGCTCCTGGCGGGGATCGACCGGTTCTTCAACTGGTTCCTCATCAAGTGGCGGCGCCTGGGGAAGCAGGAGCTGACTCTTGATCCGCATCAAAGTTGAGGCCATCACAAAANNAATCAGCTGATCAACCAGTTCTTGCCGCGGATCGACCGGTTCTTCAGCCGGTTCTTCATCGTCAAGCGGTGGCGCTTGAGGAAGTAGGAGCTGACTCTTGATCCGCATCAGGGTGGAAGCCATCACAAAATACTCCCCAGCGATCTCCAACCGGTGGGCCTTCATCTGGTGGAGGTAATCCATGTACTGACTGGTAATGGTCGCAATCTTAATATCATAGATATCCATCTTTGCTTCCCGGATCAGGTGCAACAGGAGGTCAAGGGGTCCCTCAAATCCGCCCAGTTTCAAAGTTGGCTGTTGACTAGCTGTTACGGTCTCATTTTCACTCATTAGCCTTCCCCCACGTTGTAATCAATGGTTGCGTACTCAGGGTGCCCATCAGTCGACGATCCGGGTATTCTTCGTGAATAGCGGTCAAAAGGGCATAAACATTGCGTCCAGACCGTTCACTCGGGGTAAAGGAGAGCCGGCGCAACAGAACATAGTCGGTCCCTAATTCTAAGATAACTACGGCAATAAAATGATTGTCTTCCTGGTCCTTCCAGAGGTAAATCGGGTCCTCTTCTTCCAAGGCCCAGTGAAGTTCATCTTTGAATCGCCGCTCATCGCGAAGCTCGGGAAGCAAAGAGAGTAATCCCATTGCAATCTTTTGGTAGTCTTTTCGATAGCGTACTAACATAATCTATTCCTCTCTTCGGTTCATGCCCGTGGATGATACTTTTCATAGGTTGCAGCAAGCTCCTGCGGGGTAACCTTCAGGTAGGGACGTAGCATGCGAAGCTCGGTATAGCCCAACATCTCCTGAACCACCTGACCACTGGCCCCCCGCGAAAGCATCTGGACAGCCAACGTATAGCGAAAGGTTTGGGGCGTTACCTGCTTAGTAATGTCCGCCTGCTGAACCCACTTTCTGAAATTCTTCCAGATGCCCTGGCGGGTCAATGGCCGTCCATGGGCATTAAGGAAGACGGCGGTCTGATCACCATCAACCAGTTGAGGGCGAACCGTCTTCAGGTAGCGCTCAAGCCACTGCACCGTTGGCCGCCCCAGTGGCACCATGCGCTCATGCTGAGCATTTCCCTGCAACTGTACAAATCGAATATCAAGGTGGAGGGCCGTCAGCGGCAGGGTTGCTAGCTCTGTCACCCGCATCCCGGTCGCATCGAGTAATTCTAAGATTGCCCGGTCACGAATTCCCAGCGGGGTTGTCGTGTCCGGCACGGCAAGGAGGCGGTCAACCTCCTCCTCCGTCAAGATTACTGGTGATGCCAACTGCGCGCTTGCTGGGCGGTGATCAATCGTCTCCATCGGGTTGGCAACCAATTGCTGCTGCCGAACCAGGTAGTGGAAGAATTGACGCAGGCTTGAAATCAGCCGGTTAATGGTCGCCACTGATTTACCAGCCTGTTGTTGCGCCGTTAGGAAATCCATCACCGCATAACGATCAACTGCCTGCCAAGTAGTGACCCCCTGCTGGGTAAAGAAATCCTTGGCCTTCACCAGATCACGCCGGTAGTTATCCCGCGTATTCACCGCTAGTCCCCGCTCGTTTTTAAGCATCGTAGTAAAGGCAGTAATCTCATCCATCATTTTTAATCATTCTTTTCTAGGAGGATCAACTGGCCATCCTTTTCCTCAACCAGCCGTTCCTTAAGCAGGTGGCCAACCGCCCGCTTAAATTGCCCCTTGCTGATCCCGAATACGGACCGAATTAGCTTCGGATCACTCTTGTCAGTATATGGGAGCCGATGGTGTTGGTCCTGCTTTAGCATTGCTAAAAGCATCTGGGCATCTTCACCAATTGCTTGATAGGCCCGTGGTTTCAATGAAAGATTCAGGCTATTGTGCGATGAGATCCCGATTACCCGGGCCTTAACGCGTTGCCCCAGCCGGGGTTCCTGATCCCGCTCGCTCGGGTGAATGAAGCCCAGGTGGTAACCATCCGTCAAAACGTGAGTCCCATTGAGCTTCAATCGGTAGACCGTCGCATAGGTATCATGGTTTTGCAGCCGCGGTGATGGTGCCGCTGAGATGGTGTTGAAAATGGCATCATCCGCTAACTTCCCCCAGATTCGGTCCTTATTATCAACCGTCAGGGCAATCATCAAGCGGTCACCTGGCTGTGGCCAAAGATGCTTGGGCTCTGGCAGGTCATCTAAGGAAACCACAATGTCCTTATTCGGTAAGCCGATGTCAACAAACACCCCAAGATCACGCCGGACCCCAACCACGGTCCCAAAGTCATAGTGGTCAACTTGAACCGTTGGGATGTGCTGACAGGTCATCTGTAACTGGTGATTCTCATTTTCATACACAAAGCCCCGAACCTGGCCACCGATGTGCAGGACCTGGGGACTCTCTTTCTTTGGCAGGCGGTATGTCTGCCCGTTCCGCGCTGGTTGAACAAAATAATAATCGTCGTTTTCGTCAATCATAACCGCCGAAACGACTTTTCCTAATGCAGAGTTCATATTCTTACCCCACTTATCTCTTCTAGATTGCATACTAGAACTATTTTACACGGCGAACCCGCCTTTGACCAGTTTCCGACAAAACAAAAAGAGCACGACCGTAATCGTACTCTTTTTTATTTAACGTTAATAACGATTAGTCAATCGTCTTAACCCGCATCAGGTTAGTAGCACCTGGGACACCCAAAGGCACACCAGCAACGATGATGATCTTGTCACCCTTCTTAGCAAAGCCGAGTTCAACTGCCTTTTCAGCAGCCAGGTCAAACATCTTGTCAGTATCCTTCATTTCAGAAACAACGTAAGGTTGAACACCCCAGTTGATCATGAGACCCCGTTCTACCCGCTCGTTAGGAGTGAGGGCAACGATGTCGGCGTTAGGACGGTACTTGGAAATCATCTTAGCAGTGTAGCCTGAAGCAGTGTAGGCAACAATGGTGTGGATGTCCAAGTCCTTAGCAGCGTTAGCAACTGCAGAACCGATCGTTT
>DBOT01000143.1 GCA_002299975.1 Lactobacillaceae bacterium UBA639 | reverse complement strand
CTTATTCTTGAAATTTAGGATAGAAATTTTGTTCATTTATTGCATAAAAAAAGATATAATATAATCAACGTTAGAAAGCGCTTTAATCAAGGAGGACACGACAATATGAAAAACTCAAATTTAGTCAAAATTGGCCATTCCGATGTATTAGCAACCCCACTCGGCCTTGGAACCAACGCCGTGGGTGGTTATAACCTGTTCCCCAACCTTAAGGACAGCGATGGGCGCGAACTTGTTCGGGCCGCTCTGGACAACGGGATCAACCTGCTTGATACTGCCTACGTCTATGGACTAGGTCATTCCGAAGAGCTGGTTGGTGAAGTGATGAAGGAATATGATCGTGACAAGATCGCATTGGCAACCAAGGGTGCTCAAGACTTCTCCAGTGGTGAGCAGGTTATTGATAACCGACCAGAATTCTTGACGGAGCAGGTCAACAAGAGTCTGGAACGTCTAGGAACTGATTACATCGATATTTTCTACATCCACTTCCCAGACCACGATACCCCGAAGGCTGAGGCCGTTGGTGCCTTACAGAAGCTGAAGGAGGCCGGCAAGATCCGGGCAATCGGGATTTCTAACTTCAGCCTGGATCAAATCAAGGAAGCCAACGCGGATGGTTACGTTGACGTTGTAGAGGATGAGTTCAGTCTCCTGCACCAGGACCACCTAACTGAAGGAATGCTGGATTACCTGCACGACCACCAAATCAGCTTTGTCCCTTACTTCCCACTGGCCTCGGGACTGCTGACGGGGAAGTACGACCACAAGATTGACTTCCCAGCTGACGATATTCGTAGTCAAATTGCCGACTTTGCCGAGCCACGCTTCAGTAAGGTCCTCAAGGCAGTTGATGTTGTTCGGCCAATCGCCAAGGCTCATCAGGCAACCGTCGCGCAGACTGTTCTGGCATGGTACATGCAAAATCCGCTGATTTCCGTTGTCATTCCAGGTGCCAAGCATGCTGAGCAGGTCAAAGCTAACGCTAAGGCCTTGGATATTACCTTGACTGATGCAGAGTACCAAACGATTGAGCAAGCCTTCGATGGTTTCAAGAACACAACCAGTGGCAAGTCACTGGCTGATCCAGAATAAGATTTCCCGGGAAATCAAAAGATGGAGGTTGCACTTTTAGCGACCAGCCTCCATTTTCTGGCTTTAAAACTAAAAAACGGAGACAACTTAATGTCTCCGCACTTCCGCATGGAAAGGATCGGTCGCTGTTAATTGTATCAAGATCCGTTATTGTGTCTATCTGCAGTTCTTTCGCCTTTTGTGAAGAACCCTTATAGCTTATTATCATTTAGGTTGTAGATATGGCCACTAATTTTTAGCTAACATACTTTTCAAGGAAACTAATGTGTTTCGTCTGGAGTGGGGTGTTGTTAATTATCATGTAAAGTCATTTTAATTAACTAGCTTCAAAGTAGTTTATTATGAGAAGATGTTCGTATCAAAGGGCCGATCTCTTTCCACACCCTTAGTATAGTAGATCAATATCAAAAGTTCAATTAAGCCGCGCCATCATGGGATTGGTCGCGGTTTCATAAGTTAGACAATTCCAGATTTTTTTGCCGTTTGCACCACCATTTTTGAACTCTTTTTGGGCAATTTGAACGCTTTATTTGGCAAAAATTTAATCTTTCTTTTTTGTCAAGAAACCGTAGCTAACAGCCAACAGGGCAAAAATAGCCACCGTAATAATCAGCGGTAGACGAGTACTGTCGATAAACAACAGGATCACCAGCACGGCACAGAAGAAGACGATTGTCAGCCAGCTGGTCAACGGGAAGCCAGGCATCTTAAAGAAGGAAACACCTTCAGGGTGCTGTTGGCGGTATTTGATGTGGGCCCAAAGAATAATCAGCCAGGTAAAGATAAAGGTAATTGTCGAGATACTGGCGATCATATCAAAGACGCCCGCCGGCATGATGTAGTTCAAGATTACCGTAATGAAGAGGATCAGTGAGGAGAAGGTCAAAGCGTTGTTTGGCACGGCCTTGGCGCTCAATTCACCGAGCCGCCGTGGGGCATTACCACCCCGTGCCAGCGAGTACAGGGACCGGCTGGTACTGAAGATGGCACTGTTGGTAGCCGACATTGCCGCCGTCAGAACCACGAAGTTTAGAATGGCGGCAGCTCCAGGAACCCCAATGGCCGCAAAGACCTGAACGAAAGGACTGGAGCTGGTCTTAATTTGGTACCACGGGTAAATGGCCATCATCGCAATCATTGACCCAATGTAGAAGAGCCCGATCCGGACCGGCAGCGTGTTGATGGCCTTCGGAATATCCTTCTTCGGATTCTTAGTCTCCCCGGCGGTCAGCCCGACCATCTCAATGCCGACAAAGGCGAAGACAACCATCTGGAAGGACATCAGAAAGCCCAGCGGTCCGGTGGGGAAGAAGCCCCCGTGACTGACCAGATTAGTCAGGGTAACTGGTCGGCCGGCCACAGAACTGTGGAAGACAAGCATGATCACTCCGACTGCGATCAGGGCCAGGATGGCGATCACCTTAATCATTGAGAACCAACTCTCTAGTTCACCAAACAGGCCAACGTTGACCATATTGACCAGCATCAGCAGAATCACAATGACCAGCGGGCCAACCCACTGTGGTAAGCTTGGGAACCAGTAACGGAGGTAGATCCCCGTGGCTGTCAGGTCGGCCATCGCCAGGGTCAACCAGCAGGCCCAGTACATCCACCCGGCCACGAATTCCATCCGGTCACCCAAGTACTCCTTCACAGAATCGATAAAGGAATGCTTAGTGGTGTCGGCTAAAATCAGCTCACCGAGGGCCCGCATCATGAAGAAGCAGAAAATCCCTACTATTAAGTATGAGAGAATAATTGATGGGCCGGCTTTATGAATCGCAGACCCAGAACCGAGGAATAGTCCGGTTCCAATCGCCCCACCGATGGCAATCATGGTGACGTGGCGACTCTTCAGTGAGCGCTTCAGTTTCTGTTGCTGTTGTTCGTCCATAAATTTCCCTCCTTGGATATATATTAAGCATGACACGAAAAACGTCCCTGGTACGGCATCTGTACCAGGGACGTTTTTTCAACGCGGTTCCACCCATCTTCATAGTTCCAGTTAGGAACTACCTCTGAGTCGATAGAGGAACCACCCTATTTCATCGATCATGCCATATGGCTGGACCCGATTCTCAGCATCTATCGGGTTCTCTGGTAACCAACCTTAGAAGTTATTGACCATTATACCGATCTCAGCATAAATGTCAAACGATAAGATCAAAAAGTTCTAAAAAGATTCGTTTTCCCTTGACTAGACATTCAGCACTTTATCCAGGAAATTCTTCGTATCTGGGTGTTGCGGATGGTCAAAGATCTCTTCCGGCGTTCCTTGTTCACGAATATTGCCATCGTGGAAGAAGACGACCCGGTCGGCCACCTGCTTGGCAAAGCCCATCTCGTGGGTGACCACGATCATGGTCATTCCCTGCTTGGCCAGCTGCTTCATGACCTCCAGTACGTCTCCAACCATTTCGGGGTCGAGGGCACTCGTCGGTTCATCAAAGAGCATCACGTCTGGCTTCATCGCCAGGGCCCGGGCGATCGCCACCCGCTGCTGCTGGCCGCCGGACAGCTGGGCCGGGTAGGCATTGGCCTTGTCGGGCAGGCCCACCAG
>DBOT01000071.1:14049-14605 GCA_002299975.1 Lactobacillaceae bacterium UBA639 | reverse complement strand
AAGTTAAAGGTATTTCGATTGCCCATAATACTAGACGCTTTCAGTGGGGTTGTCAACACTCTTTATTAAATTTCTCATATCACGCGCCCGGTATGGTATGATCTTAACTAGTATTTATTTTGATAAGGAGGCCCATCATGACTAAATCGGCACGCAACAAGACGATCGACTTTCCGCTGGCGGATGCTCCAGCCGGCGTCCTCGAACGGATCCGCCATGAGGGTGACCAGCTTAGCTCGCTATCATCGGTCATTGACCAGACCATCAACGGGGACGCGTTTCGGATTCTCAAGCAACTCCCGGATCAAGTTGCTGATCTGGCAATTGTCGACCCGCCATACAACCTCGATAAAAAGTATGATGGTCTCAACTTCAAGAAGATGAGCGACCAGGACTATCAGGCCTATACCCAGCGTTGGATTGATGCCCTGACCGCTAAGTTAAAGCCACACGCCAGTCTCTATGTCTTCGCCGATTGGCAGACCAGTATCGCCCTCGCCCCGGTCCTAGCCAGTAACTTCACTATCAAGAACCGGATTACCTGGCAACGTGAGAA
>DBOT01000071.1:241-13952 GCA_002299975.1 Lactobacillaceae bacterium UBA639 | reverse complement strand
GGCGGCAGGTCATCGCCCCCTACCGTGTCGCTGGTAAGGCCCGGGATTGGCAGGAGACAGCGGCCGGGCGTTTCCGCGACACCATGCCCTCTAACTTCTGGGATGACATCTCCATCCCCTACTGGTCGATGCCCGAAAATACCGGACACCCGACCCAGAAGCCAGAAAAGCTGTTAGCCAAGGTCATCCTGGCCAGCACCAACCCCGGCGACCTGATTCTCGACCCCTTCGCCGGCGCCGGCTCCAGCCTGGTTACCGCCAAGAAGCTTAATCGCCACTTCATCGGGATTGAGCAGAGCCTTCTCTACACCGCCTGGGGGGAATACCGCCTTCAACAGACCAAGGCGGGCGACGATATTCAGGGCTACACAGACGGGGTCTTCTGGGAACGCAACACCCGCGCTGTCCAGCAAGCCCATCGTCGTAACCATAGCAATAATCCCGCAGATTAAAAAAGCACCCTGCCCTCAACTAAATGAGGTAGGGTGCTTTTGAATTATATTACCATACTCAGCAGCCAAACTGCGACCAGCCCGCTGATGACTGAGATCGACATCGAGCGGGTAAAGTAGGCAATGACCATCACGATGACGGCCGCCACAATCTGATCAACGTGGCCAAACGGAACGAAGTGGTAGCCCGCCGTTGTCACAAAGACGTTCTTCACGATCAGTGCGGTGAAAAGGCTGACGGGGACATACTTCATCCATTCGTTAAACCACTCGGGAATCTTCCGGGTGGAGAAGAACAGAATTGGGAAATAACGTGGAATAAATGCCGCAAATGCCGCAAAAATAATGACAATGATATGATACAAGGTCTTGTTGTTACCAGTATCGGAAATTAATAAAGGTAAATTACTAAATAGTTGTTCCATACCTAGTCTCCACTAATCATCGTGTTCGGACGGGACCTTTTCCTGACGATCCTCATCCAGTTGCTGCTTAACTTTCTTCATTTCACGCCGTTCCTGCTGGTCCTCCACCGTAATCCGGGTAGCGATTGGCCGGAAGATCTTGGTCAAGAACCAGTTATTATCAGGATCCTTACTGTGCTTACGAACCGTGTTTTCAATCAGGAAACCGGTGAAGGAGGCAATCAAGGTTGCAATCACAATCCCCAACGTACTCCTGGTAAGCACCAGGAAGAATACGGCCAGCACTGCCGAAAACAGGCAGATCAACAGGGTCAGGTGGTTCCGAACCTGCATTACGACCATGTACAAGAACAGGGCCGTCAAAGCGAAGTCCACCACTTCCAGGTTAATTGAGATCGTACTACCGATTAAGCCCCCGACCATGTTGGCCACGGACCAAGAAATTAGGGAGTAGTGCTCCACTAACAACCCGTCCTTCGGGGTCCACTTCTTATCAGTTGCAAACTTAAGGTAGTTCACCGCATAGTTTTCATCATTCATCGATACGGCAAAGAGCCAGATGAAGTGCTGTGATTCATTTTTGATGTATTTAGAAAGGCTCGATCCCAGGAGTGCATAACGCAGCTCCAAGAAGAATAGGGTCACGAAAATTGACGTTAACGGTGCGTGAATCGTCAATAACGAAGCCAGAATAAACTGAGCACCGCCAGAGAAAACCACGATCGACACCACAAGGGTCATTATAAAGTTAAAGCCCGCTGCGTGTAATAAAATTCCACAAGCTAATCCGATTGGAATATAGCTAAGGCAGAGCGGCATGGCAATGCCCAAGACTTCTAGCCATCGTGCTTTTTCTGGATTTATTTGCGCTTTAGCCACAGAATTTCCTCCAATTATCGTCATCTATTAATAAAATTGAGGCGACACAATGCTCTTTCAGTTTAACACACTCCATTTTTAATGAATACAGTGAAATAAAAAGAATGAAGAATTTACGGTGAAATTCTTCATTCTTTTTAAATTATTTATTCAGTTTCTCCTGCTTAAGGGGCAGGGTAACAATGAAGGCCGTCTCGTTCTCGTCAGAGGTCACCGTAACCTGACCATGGTGTAGGTCCACGATGCTCTTAACAATCGCCAGTCCCAGTCCGGTCCCCCCGGTTGCCCGGGACCGCGATGCCTCAGCCCGGTAGAAACGTTCGAAGAGGTGGCTCTGGGCTTCCTTAGGAATTGGCGTCCCGTCGTTGGCAACTTTGACAACCACGTTAGCCTGCTCCTGGTGCGCCGTGATGCGAATATAGCTAGCCCCGTTACCGTACTTGAAGGCGTTGGCAACCAGGTTGTTAAAGACCCGACCCAGCTTCTCCGGGTCCGCCTCAATCATCAAGGGATTAGGAACCACTTTGGAGCTGATCTCAATCCCCCGCCGTTCCGCCTCCAGGGCAAAGCTAGCCGTCAGCTGTTCCAGCAGTTGGTCAAGATCCACCCGCATGATGTTGACGGGGGCCCCGTGCTGCTGGACCTTGGTGTATTCAAAGAGGTCGTCCACCAGGTTCTTCATCTGCTTGGCCTTTTCGTAGGCAATATGGGTGTACTTGAGGATGTCCTCCTCATTTTGGTACTGCTTATCCTCGATCAATCCCAGGTAACCAATGATGCTGGTCAGTGGGGTCCGCAGGTCATGGCTGACGTTAGTGATCAGCTCATCCTTGGACTTCTCAATCTTACGTTCATCATCCATCGATTGAACTGCACTATCAACCAACGCATTGACACTGGTGATCACATGCTGCTCGTTTCCCTTGAGCCGGAAGGGAATCCGGTGGTCAAGGTGGCCCTGGGCAATGTAATGGAGCTCACCGATAATGTGGTTCATCAAGTAAAGGTGATAACGCCGGCGCAATCGCCACCAGACAACCCAAACATCAATCAACAGCAGAAAGATGATCAGGATCCGCTGATAGCTCCAGATCTGGGCCTGCATCGGACCGATCCGCAACGACTGTTTGATCATGAAAATCCCGTTGTTAACCCCGGGATTAGACTGGATGACATCCTGAATGATGGTCAGGATGGCCATGTTCAAGAGGATCAGCAGGACAACTGTGATGACCCCCTCAAATATCAGTGAACTTTTTTCACGTCCCGTTAGCTTCACGCTTGAACCCCCTCAGTTACTAGTGGTTCTCAATCTTGTAGCCAACGCCCCAGACCGTCTGAATCACCTTTTCACCATTTGTGGCTTCTTCGATCTTATCCCGCAGGTGGCTAACGTGGACCATCACCGTCTTGGCAGAAACCACGCTTTCCTGTTGCCAAACCCGCTCGAAGATGTCATCCGCGGAGAAGACCCGGTTCGGGTGACTGGCCAGGAGGTACAAGATCCCGAATTCCAGGGCCGTCAGTTGAATCGTGTCGCCCTTGATCGTCTTAACCTCGTGCGAATCTTTGTTGATGATCAGCGGACCCACATTGAGGATGTCTGGCTGGTCATTGGTGACCTCACCCTGGCTCCGGCGCAGCAGTGACTTAACCCGGGCCATTACTTCCAACGGGTTGAACGGCTTAGTTACATAGTCATCCGCCCCGCTGATCAGGCCCTGAATCTTATCCATGTCGGTCGTCTTAGCAGACAGTACCAGGATTGGAATATCGGAGTCCTTGCGTACCTGCTTGATGACTTCCATCCCATCCATTTCGGGCATCATCAGGTCCAGGATTACCAGGCCAATATCTGGATTGGTGTTCAGCTTGGTCAGGGCTTCCTTACCGTTGTAAGCCGCTACCGGCTCATACCCTTCATTACGGATATAAATTTCCAGTAATTGAACAATTTCTTTATCATCATCGACAACTAAAATTTTCATTATGCGGCCACTCCTTTTTCAAGCTGTCTTTACATACTTATTAATTATAACTAATTTACTTCGATTAGACCGACTATCGATTCCGACCTTAAGGAAATCTTAGCGGCTGACGCTGACCGCAACCGTCTTGGTCTGTTCACCATTCGTTAAAATCAAGTAGTAGTTGCCCTCCTTGGTAAAGGTATAATTGACCTTCCCCGCGGCTGGCTGACTAGGAAATGTCTGCAGGACATTGCCACTTCCGGCATCAATGATCTGCAATTGGTTCTTTGCCGGAACAGCAAAGTTATTTAGGACGGCATGGCTATTTTGGTCAAGTTTGAGGTCCTGATGTTCGGGAGCGGGCAGGTTATCCTGACTCTGTTCTCCTTGGCGATTAGGATTAGCTGCCTGTGGTTTAGCTTGTTGCTTGGGTTGGGAACTACTGGATGCCGAACGTGCTTTAGACGAAGCAGTTTTTGCAACCTGACTGGTGGCGGCCTCTGTCTTCATATTGACGACCCCCATCCCGGCAAACGCCAACACCGCAACCACCAGCAGGCACCAGTTTAATACCGGATGGTTCCAAGTCAGTGGACGAGTTCCCCCATGCAGGATGTGCCGTGCCTGACGAAACCACTGAATTAAAAACAGTAGCAGGCACACGATCGCTACGCACAGCAAAATCATCTGATAATTCATCGTTTTCCCTCCCCTCATCATCAATAGCAAATCTACCAATTTAGTTCTTTCTTTATTGTACCAGCTTCTGAGAGGCCAAACACAACAAAAAAGGGAGCGAGACAGAAGTCGTTTACGACTTCGTCTTCGAGCCCCCGCGAGCACAAATAGGCCTCAAACGTTCGGGTTTCCCGAATGCTTGAGGCCATTTGTGTACCGCGCTGTTGACTTTTGATCTACATAACAGACTTAAGTCACAGTCCCTGATAGAAAATCAACTTAATGATTATTTGTAGTTTGGTGCGGCCTTGGTAATTTGCACATCGTGAGGGTGCGATTCGCGCAGGCCGGCATTAGTGATCTGAACAAATTGGGCATTGTTGATCAATGTTGGGATGTCAGGGGCACCGACATAACCCATTCCGGAACGGAGGCCCCCGTCAATTTGGAAGACGATGTCGGAAACGTCACCCTTGTATTCAACCCGGGCTTCAATTCCTTCTGGAACCAACTTGTTGGCTTCGTTAACCCCGCCTTGGAAGTAACGGTCTGAGGAACCGTGGGCCTGAGCCATGGCACCAACAGAACCCATTCCCCGGTAAGCCTTGTACTTCTTACCTTGGTCTTCAAAGACTTCACCAGGAGCTTCGGTAGTCCCAGAAAGCATACTCCCAAGCATTACGGCGTTCCCACCGGCAGCCAGGGCCTTAACAACGTCACCGGAGTACTTAATACCACCATCAGCAATGATTGGCTTACCATATTCACGAGCAACTGTAGCAGCGTCATAGATCGCGGTAATCTGTGGAACACCAACACCGGCAACCACCCGGGTCGTGCAGATGGAGCCAGGGCCGATGCCGACCTTAACAACGTCAACACCGGAATCAAAGAGGGCCGCGGTGGCTTCACCAGTAGCCACGTTCCCAGCAATTAGGGTAACGTCTGGGAAGTGATCACGAATTTCCTTGATCTTACGCAGGACCCCAGCGGAGTGACCATGGGCGGTATCAATGACAATTGCGTCGGCCCCCGCCTTCAAGAGTGCTTCAGCCCGTTCAAAGGTATCACTGGTGACCCCAACCGCAGCAGCACAGAGCAGGCGGTTCTGGTCATCAACAGCCGCCTTAGTAGCACTGGCAGGAACCACCACGCTCTTGACGTTGGCAACTTCGCCGGCCTGCGCTTGGATCGACATGTTCTTGTGGACAACCCCAAGGCCACCTTGCAGGGCCATGGCAATCGCCATTGGCCCTTCCGTAACAGTATCCATTCCGGCACTAATCAACGGAATGTGGAGTTTCAGGTTATCAGCTAACTGAGTACTTAAATCAACTTCGTTTGGCAAAACATGGCTTTCTGCAGGAATCAACAAAACATCATCAAATGTTAAACCCTTTTTGGCAAACTTTGTGTCCCAATTTGACATCGATCAAACACGCTCCTTAGTTTTTGATTAGGTCAACTCTACTAGGAATTGGCGCTGAGGTCAATAGCAAAATGTTAAAATTATCGAGAAAACTCCAGGAGATCGTTCGCACTTTCCTGGTCAATCACCAGGGTATTGGCATATCCTGCCACCAACGCGCCGTGAATTGCCGGAACTTTAGTAACATTGGCTGCCACCAGGATACTATGCTTTTTCTTCTTTAATTCATCAAGATGGATCCCAATCGTCCGCTCGTTGATGTCTTTGTTCACAATCTGGCCCTTGGCATCGATGAACCGGGAGAAGATATCCCCCACCGCCTCTTGTTGAAGAGTCTTCTGCTCCTCTTTAGTGAAGTAACCCAGCTTAAACAGCATGGCGGAATCACGAACCGTCCCGACCGTAAATATCGCAATATCGGCCTGCTGCCCCAGCTTGAGGATGTACTTGATGTGGGTATCGTTAGCTACCAGTTCCTTGGTTTGGGCATGGTCAAAGATGACCGGCACTGGCAGATATTGTGGCAGGGTATTGAAGGCCCCCGCAAAGGTGTTGACCGTCTCGAAGGCATAGTTGCGAGTCTCGGTGTTAGCCATCGATCCTTTCATCTGGACAACCTTGATCCCGGAGACATCCTTAGGAGTGATGTGGAGGGCCACCTGATAAACCGTCCGCCCCCAGCCCAGGCCAACGATGTCATTGTCCTTGACGATTGTTTCAATGTAACGGGCACCGGCGACCCCGACCTCTTCCAAAGGATTGTCCTTCCCTGGCACAATGATTGCCTGCTTGAGGCTTGGATACTTAGCCAATAATTCCGTCTGCAACTGGTGCAATGGAGCGAGGGGGTTGTGGATCTTGATTGTTACCAGGCCCTTATCGCGACCGTACTGCAGTAGGCGGGAAACGGTCGCCCGGGAGATGCCCAGTTCACTGGCAATCTCCTGCTGGTTGAAACCGTCCCGGTAGTAGAGAGTCGCTACCTTGAGGGCCAGGGCTATTCGCTTATTTTCACCATCCATTTTTTGTCCTCCCTTATATACAAAAACAAGGGAACCGTCACAGGATTTCCGTGCCAGGCCCTTGTTCTCTGTTTTGTTAAATTCTAACTGATTGGTCAATAATATTCAAACCGGAACATTACTTGTCCGCGATTGCCGTCTCCAGCGAGATGTTAATCATGTCGTTGAACGTCTTCTCCCGTTCCTCTGCCGTAGTCTTCTCGTCACCAAAGATCAGATCACTGACGGTCAGGACGGAGAGGGCCCGGAAATGCAGCTTAGCGGCCAGTAGGTACAGACCAGCAGACTCCATTTCAGTCCCGAGGATCCCGTAATCACGGAGCTTCTTCATGTCCAACTCATCGTTGTAGAAACGATCAGCGGCGAAGATGTCCCCCACCTTCGTATTGATCCCCAGTTTTTCGGCAACATGGTAGGCCGTGTCCAGCAGTTTGAAGTCGGCCAGCGGTGCGTAATGGAAGCCTGGGCCGAAAGTGTTCATCGTTACCGCTGAGTCTGTGGAGGAACCCTGGGCGAGGATGACGTCCCGCAGGTGAACATCAGGGGCAATGGCTCCACAGGAACCAACCCGGATGATGGTCTTAACACCAAAGAACTGAACTAGTTCGTTAATGTAGATGGACATTGATGGGATCCCCATTCCAGAACCCTGAACGGATACCCGGTGTCCCTTGTATTCACCAGTGTAGCCAAAGGCGTTCCGAACGGAGTTAACCTGCTTAACATTGTCCAGGAAGTTTTCCGCAATGTACTTTGCCCGCAGCGGGTCACCTGGAAGTAATACTACGTCTGCGTAATCGCCCATCTTGGCACCAATATGTGTACTCATTTTTGTTCCTCCTCAAGTTATTCAATGATTTCATGAATCAGTGTTGGTTGCTCACCATGGTCACTGATTTCGATACTCTCGTCTAAGAGCTGCTCAACATCTTTGATCTCCTGACGGTTGCTGTAAATCGTCAGCAATGGTTCACCTTCCTCGACACGATCGCCGAGCTTGTGGTGGAGTTCGATTCCCACGCTGTAATCCAGTTGGTCATCAGCTTTCTGCCGGCCCCCACCGAGGAGCATACTGGCAGTACCGATCTCATCGGCCGTCAGCTTAGTGACCACCCCGGCACGTTTAGCAAGGTATGGAATCTGATACTTTGCCTGTGGCATGACCTGGTAGTCATCCATCACCCGCGGGTCACCACCTTGAGCAACCACCATCGCCTTGAAGCGGTCGTAGGCCGTTCCATCAGTGATTGTTTGCTCAAGTAGTTGCCGGGCTTGGTCTGGTGTCTTGGCTTTGCCACCCATCACTACCATGTAGCTACCGAGGGTCAAAACTAATTCAGTTAAGTCCACTGGTCCCTTCCCCTTTAGGACATCAATGGATTCCTCAATTTCCAGGGCGTTCCCGATCTTGTTACCCAGTGGTTGATTCATGTCGGAAATTACGGCCATGCACTGCAAACCAGCCTGCTTGCCAATATCAACCAGGGCATGGGCGAGGTCCCGGGACTGATCGAGGGTCTTCATGAAGGCTCCCGCCCCGGTCTTGACGTCAATTACCAGGGCGTCCGTGCCCGAAGCAATCTTCTTACTCATGATCGAACTGGCAATCAATGGAATGGAGTCTACTGTGTCTGTAACATCCCGCAGGCCATAGATCTTCTTGTCAGCCGGGGCAACTTCCCCGGTAGCCCCAACGATTGCCAACTTCTCCTTGGCAACCTGGTTAATGAATTCCTGTTCACTCAGTTCCACGCGAAAGCCCGGAATAGCCTCCAGCTTATCCAACGTACCCCCGGTGTGACCGAGGCCCCGTCCCGAAATCATAGGAACTGGAATCCCCGTAGCGGCCACCATTGCGGCAAGCGGCAGGCTGACCTTATCACCGACCCCACCGGTAGAGTGTTTATCAACCTTGATTCCTGGAATCTGATGGAGGTCGAGGCGTTCCCCAGAATGCATCATTTTCATGGTCAGGCTGGTCTGCTCACTGCTGGTCATCCCCTGAAAGTAGATCGCCATCAGGAGGGCGCTGATCTGGTAGTCAGGAATACTACCGTCAACCACCCCATCCACGAAGAACTGCAATTGTTCATCACTCAGGGTCCCACCATTTCGCTTGGTGTCGATGATGTCAACCATCCGCATCGCAATCGCTCCTCTCGTTTAACCGTTGTTAGTCGTTGCTAATTTCCTTGTAGAAACTGGTTCCCCGGACGGAGTCAACGTTGAAGTTTTCCAGAATCGTTGCCCCTAAGTCAGAGAAGGTCTTCCGCAGGCCTAGTGATTGATTAGACTTGTTCATCGATGGGGAGTAGACCAGCAATGGCACGTTTTCACGCGTGTGGTCGGTTCCCCGGAAGCCAGGGTCGTTACCGTGGTCAGCGGTGATCATCAGCAAGTCGTCCGGCTTCATCTCTTTGAGGACCGTTCCCAGGCGCTTATCGAAGTCCATCAGCGCTTGACCGAAGCCCTTTGGATTACGCCGGTGACCGTACATAGCATCGAAGTCCACCAGGTTGGTGAAGCAGAAACCGGTGAAGTCTTGCTTCATCACTTCGTCAACGTGGTCCATTCCATCCATGTTGCTCTCGTTGTGGTAACCACGGTCGATTCCCTGACCAGAGAAGATATCGTTGATCTTACCAACACCGATAACGTCATAACCAGCCTCACGGAGCCGGTCCATATCGGTTTTGCCAATTGGCTTCAGGCTGAAGTCGTGCCGGTTAGCAGTCCGGGTGAAGTGGTCCTTGTCAGGGCCGACGTATGGCCGGGCAATGATCCGTCCAACGGTGTATTCAGGGCCGTTAACAAGTGTCCGAGCGTATTCACAGATCTTGTACAATTCCTTGACTGGAATAACATCTTCGTGGGCCGCAATCTGCATTACGGAGTCACCAGAAGTGTAGAGGATCAGTTCCCCGGTCTTCATCTGCCGTTCACCGTAATCGTGAATAACTTCAGTTCCGGAGTATGGCTTGTTAACGATCACCTTCCGACCGGAGAACTTTTCCAGCTTGTCGACAATTTCCTGTGGAAAGCCGTTTGGGAAGGTTGACAGTGGCTTAGTAACTGGCAGTCCCATCATTTCCCAGTGACCATCCATACTGTCCTTACCGGCAGAGATTTCTTCCATCTTGCCGTAGTCACCGATTGCTGGGTCAGCGACTGGAACACCTTCAATTGGCGTATCACGGAGGTTGCTAATACCCATCTTGCCCAGGTTAGGCAATTTCAGGTCGCCCTTGTAAAATTCACCAACGTGACCAAGGGTATCTGAACCGAGGTCGTCAAACTTATCGGCATCGTGTGCAGCACCAGTACCAACTGAGTCCATTACAATTACAAATACACGTTTATATGACATGTTAACCCCTCCATCTTGAAAATTTTGTTAGCTAAAAATTGTGGTCTGCTTAGTCTTGCTTAGCAGCTTCCTCCAGGATCTTAACGGATGCGGAAACACCCAACCGGTTAGCGCCGGCCTCAATCATGGCGTAGGCCTCAGCCAGGCTGTGGATACCACCGGCAGCTTTGATCTTGAAGTCTGGGCCAACAGCCTCACGCATCAACTTGACGTCTTCAACCTTGGCACCAGAAGTTGAGAATCCAGTAGAAGTCTTAACGAAGTCAGCACCACCCTTAACGGTCAGCTTGCTTGCCCGGGTCTTTTCTTCGTCCGTCAGCAGGCAGTTTTCAATAATTACCTTCAGGAGCTTGCCCTTCTCGTGGGTAGCTTCGGCAACGGCACGGATATCATCTTCAACCGCTTGGTCATTGCCGCCCTTCAGCTCACCGATGTTGATGACCATATCGATCTCATCGGCACCATCTTCAATGGCCTGCTTGGTTTCGAAGACCTTGCTTGCCGTTGAGGTTGCCCCCAGAGGGAAGCCGATTACGGTACAGGTGTTAATGTCAGTTCCTGCGAGACCCTCATGAACCCGCTTAACCCAGTACGGATTGATGCAGACAGAAGCAGTGTTGTACTTCCGTGCCTCGGCAACGGTCTTATCGATCATTTCGGCAGTGGCCTCAGGCTTAAGCATCGTGTGGTCCATGTACTTGGCTAATTGTGCTTGTGTTAACTTCATAGTTGAAATCTCCTTTGAAAATATGTATGCGTTTTCATTTGACTACGTTTATAGTTTAACAATCTCCCGCACATTTGTCCATATCTTTTTTGAACATTTGACCATTTTATTTGTTTGCTAAATTAATTAAGATAAGTTCATCAAAATTATCATAAATTATTAATATTTAATTGCTCAGCCATGAATTTAAGTAACAAAAAAAGATGCGGAGAAAATTCTCCGCATCTTTTTATAGACTGAATTAACGACGTCGGTTGCCGTAGAAGCTTCCAGTGATGTGGTAACGACGCCGGTAGTAAATATCACCGACAAAGGTAACCACGGCAATTGCCAGGTAACCCCACTGGTTGAGCCGCGGGTTAACCACGTTCGGTAACAACGATGCCAGCATGTAGACTGCCAACCAGGCCACCAGTCCAAAGGCCACGGTCAATACCCGGAACCACATTGGCTTGGTTTGAACCCACTTGCCATCCTTATTCTTCGTTGGCTGCAATTGCATAGCCACGTAGCCAAACAGCACCCCACCGAGGATGGCAACCAGCAGGATAGCCGTGATCCCACTGCTTCCGGCCCGGCTACTGTGCATGGCCAGTGGTGACAGCCAGAACATCAGGCCAAACATGAAGGTAAAAATACTTAAGAAGATCAAAGCATTATCAATTGCTAACAGCCAGATTGACCGCTTAGTCATGTGTTCTGGTGTCTTCTTAGGATTCTTTAATTCTTTGGCATATTCAGTTGGTGTACCAAAGAGGGCCTTAGCTGTCTTACCCTTCTTCTGCCCAGCAGCTAGCTGTTGGGCCGTCTCTTGGAGCATTTCAGGCTTTTTATCACTTTCAACGCCCTGCCGGTCCAACTGCTTGTTCAGCTGGTACATAAATTCTTCATTTTTACGCGTCAAATGGTACTGCTCAAACGCGTTCCCCTGTGCTTGCCGCTGGGCCTTAGCATGTTCTTTTTGCCGTTGGCCCGCCGCTGCATTCCGCGCCTGATTGCGCTCTTGTTCTTCGCTCACGAATAAACTCCTCTCTGTGGTGCATTAAACGTTGAAGCGGAATTCAACAATGTCGCCGTCTTGCATTACGTAGTCCTTACCTTCAAGCCGCAGCTTCCCGGCTTCCTTGACTGCCGCAGCAGAGCCCAGTTGGTCAAGGTCGTCAAAGCTCATCACTTCAGCCCGGATAAAGCCCCGCTCAAAGTCAGAGTGAATAATCCCGGCAGCTTGAGGGGCCTTAGTTCCCTTCTTAAAGGTCCAAGCACGGGTTTCCGGACCACCAGCAGTGAAGAAGGTTTCCAGACCCAGCAGCTTGTAAGCCGCCCGAATCAACCGGTTCAATCCTGGTTCCGTTACACCTTCCATTTCCAGGAAGTCAGCTTTGTCAGCATCATCCATCTCGGCAATTTGTTCTTCGGCAGCAGCAGCAACACCGATGACTTCACCATCACCCTTGACGTGTTCCTTGATGGCCGCCATGTACTTACTGTTGTCAGGATCAGCCATGTCGTCTTCAGAGATGTTGGCAACGTAAAGAACTGGCTTGCTGGTCAACAGGAAGAGCCCCTTAACAATCTTCTTCTCATCATCGGAGAAGTCGATGGACCGGACACTCTTACCGTCTTCCAGAACTGGCTTGATCTTGTTCAAAACGGCCAGTTCAGCCAGGGCATCCTTATCACGGCCCTTAGCAGCCCGTTGAACCTTACCCAAACGCTTGTTAACAGCGTCAAGGTCTGCCATGACTAATTCCAGGTTAATCGTGTCGATATCTTCGATCGGGTCAACCTTCCCGGAAACTGTCGTGATGTCGTCATCATCAAAGGCCCGGACAACGTGAACGATCGCATCCGTCTGCCGAATGTTTTCCAAGAACTTGTTACCAAGTCCTTCACCCTTGCTGGCCCCCTTGACGATTCCGGCAATATCAGTAAATTCGAAGGTCGTTGGAACGATCTTCTTGGCGGGAATCAGTTCCTGAATCCGGTCAAGACGCTTGTCGGGAACTTCCACCATCCCCACGTTTGGGTCGATCGTGGCAAATGGGTAGTTGGCCATCTCGGCCCCCGCCTTGGTAATTGCGTTAAACAGCGTTGACTTACCGACGTTTGGCAAGCCGACAATTCCTGCAGTTAATGACATGAATAATTCACTTTCCTTTTTCGTTAATCTTTTTTATTTTAAGCTATCTTACTTGATTTGTGACCACTTTATCCGGATTTATTCTGCCGGATGGGCTTTTTCAATGACCTTCTTGAGGCCCTTGTCGAACTTTTGCCGGGTCATCATCACAACGTGGCCACAGCCCTGACATTGAATCTTGATGTCAGCGCCGACCCGGGTAATTTCCCAGCGGTTGCTGCCACACGGGTGGGCCTTCTTCATCATCACGATATCGCCCTTATCATAACTTGCCATTGTCATCCCTCCTAATCGAGTGAAATATCAAGCAGTTCTAAGATCCTGGTCAGATCATCGTTTGAGTTATACGGAATCTCAATTTTTCCACTGCCGTGCTTCCGGCTCTGGGAAACCGCGACCTTGGTACCGAACTTACTCTGAAGCTGGTTCTCGGCCTCCCGAATGTAGACCGGCTTGCGTTGCCGCTTATGTTGATCCTTCTCTTTGACGGTCCCGTTCATCTGGGCAACGATCTTTTCCAGCTGCCGAACCGTCAGATTTTGCTTCACCGCCCGGTTAGCCAGCTGGGTCAACTGCCGCTTATTCTTCAGTCCTAAAATCGTCCGGGCCTGCCCCATTGACA
>DBOT01000071.1:0-209 GCA_002299975.1 Lactobacillaceae bacterium UBA639 | reverse complement strand
TTGATCGGCGCAGGCAGGCCTAACAAGCGTAGGTAGTTGGCAATGTAAGGCCGACTCTTACCAAGCTTAGCAGCGACTTGGGCCTGGGTCAGAGACAATTTTTCCATCAAGGTCTGATAAGCCTGGGCCTCTTCAAGAGGAGTTAAGTCCTCACGTTGCAGGTTTTCCAGGACGGCAATCTCCATCATCTGCTCGTCGCTCATCGTCCG
>DBOT01000144.1:5196-5732 GCA_002299975.1 Lactobacillaceae bacterium UBA639 | reverse complement strand
AGAAAATGGTGTTTTATGCATATCAATAAAAAAGCACTCACGGCCATCGAAACAATTGTGATTGTTGCATTGACCGCACTGATTATCAAAAACTATTGGACTGAATTAGTTCTGCTATTTAATCCTTCACATGCCAACCAGGTTAAGCTCCTCGCCTTGGTGCACAGCCACGGGATCATCGATGTCCTGTTGTTAACGATCCTGATTGCTATCCTCTGTGGTGTTCCCGGTGCCCCTAATTCGGTTGTCTGTATCTTTACAGGGGTCTGCTATGGACCATTCTTCGGCTTCTTGATTAGCTGGTGTGGTGATATTTTAGGTAACTGCCTGGTTAGGATCGCAATTGCCAAGAGTAAGATTTCAACTAAGACCCGTAAAAATCAAGTTTATCGCTATTTGGTTCGCCAACGTTACCCAATCCTGGGTTTGGCGACGGCCTTTGCGGTGCCATTCATCCCTAACTTGGTTACTAACTACGCCTCACTTAGGCTGAAAATTCAAAAGAGCTATTACTTAACCGCTGTTGCATTGGGGAC
>DBOT01000144.1:4591-5185 GCA_002299975.1 Lactobacillaceae bacterium UBA639 | reverse complement strand
GGACATTGCCGGTGACTTTTCTCTATGCATATAGTGGTCACGCCATTTCTACTTTGAAATTCAAGCAGTTAATTCCGCTAGTAATTATTTTTATCCTACTCTGTTGTTTATACCTGGTCATTAAACGTGGTGTAAAGCGGGTAAAGAGGTACCGGCATCGTCGTCGAAAGTAACCGCTTTTATGTTATGATTTAGTCAAATAAACGATTGAGGGATGATATAAAATGACAATTACCTTTCGGCGGGCCCAATCAGCGGACCTTAACAAGATTGTAGCAATTTTCAACGAGTCAGTTGACCTGCCAATCAATGATGAGGTTGAGTTAATAACGCCAGCGAGCCGCCAGGAATGGTTAGCAAGCTTTAATGATGATTATCCCCTCTGGGTCGCTGAAGATAACGGGAATGTCTTAGCCTGGTGCGGCCTCGAACCTTTCTACCCGCACCCCGCCTACCGCTTTTCCGCTGAAATTTCGATCTACGTCGGTCGAGTAGCCCAGCATCAAGGACTCGGTCGACGTTTCCTAAATTTTGTTGATCAACAGGTCCAGACTGGCTTACCTATTAAAACGGTTGTGGCCTATATCTACCAGG
>DBOT01000144.1:0-4555 GCA_002299975.1 Lactobacillaceae bacterium UBA639 | reverse complement strand
AAACCAGCCTAGTCAAAAGCTCTTTAGTTCGGCAGGCTTCACCTATTGGGGGACCCTCCATCATATTGCTACCCTTAACGATCACCTGTATGACCTGCTAATCTATGGTCGGACATACTAACCAGTAATTATCAAAGGCGCTGAATGCTTTAATTGTAAACATTCAGCGCCTTTTTATAGTTTTATTAATTCAGGGCCATTTGTTTAGCCAAATAATCGTGCCCAGAATCCCCGTTTCTTTGGCTTTTCGGTTGTGATTGCCGAAGAAGGTAACTTGGTATTGGAAATCTTGGTTGGTGTCTCGGTATGAACCTGCTGAGGAGTTTCATATGGATTCTGTTCACCAATCCATTTGAAGAAGTCTGGAGCCTTGATTTCCACAAACTTCCCCCGCTTACCATTGATTCCGTCAACACAGAGCTCAATCGGCAAGGCATTCCGATACTTCTCAATACTATCAGCAGAAAAGCCGTTAAAGGTATTAAGCTTAGAAATATCGAAAAGCAAGCTCTTGTCAGCTTTCCGGTACTTAAAGTCCTCAGCCTGGGTAACGTAGAGCTTTGCCCAACTGTTACGTGAGCTTTCCTGGAAGTCATCACAGATTTGGTCGGCAAAGTAAGGTGGAATATCGATACCGGCCATCTGGTAGTAGTCACGAAAGATCTTCCGGGTGTTGGACAGGAAGTCAAGGCGACCATTTTTGGTGTTAAAGTCCCGCCATGGTGTTTCATCATCCTCCAAGAGGTTGGCCATCCGCATTACAAAGTCCTTGAAGAGCGTGTTATTAAGGGTTTGCCGAACATTGTAGATGTACTTATTAGCCTCACCCTTGAGCTGGTCGTTAATGACCTTGTCAATCTGCAGGTAGTAGGTCCGCCGGGCAGTTTCCCGTAGCATCGTAAAGCCGGAATCGTAGTTGGTGGTTCCAATCAGTGGTGCAATAGCGTGTGGGTTGTTAACCAGTTCGTTCATGGTGTCAACAACCAGGTGCCGGCTATATTGATCCTGTTGGAAGAAGTAAGGTTCAATTTCATCCAGCAGAACGGGGTATGAACTCCCCTGCTTCATGTAGTGCTCAATGGCCTCAACCGTCTTGGCCTTCTTCTGGACCGTTTCCGTCGGGTAAATAGTCCCAAAATCAATCAGTGAACGGTCAGTATTCCAGGTCAGCTGGTTAATGATCCGCAGCAAGGTTGACTTACCAGAACCAGCTGTTGCCCCCAGCACCAGGAAGTTTGGCACATCGTTACCATCTTCAGGGTTAAGGCTGGCCTTTTGCCGAATTTCCCACAGGAATGGGGCCGTGAAGCTGTAAAGAATGGCCTCGTAGAACCGTTTACCGTAGTCATCAGAGTAATCAACCACGAACTTCTGGTACCCCTTCATCACGGCGTCAATGCTCCGCAACCCATCACGAATTTGACTGGTGGTTGCCAGCTTACCAAACGGAATCGGGTGGGTCCCGGCGTCATTAGGAACGTAGAGCCCACTGTTATCGTGGACCAAGTTCCGTTCCATCGGCCGATCATACAGGAAGGTCGTGTACTTCTTTTCAGCTTGCCGCTGCTGTGGCGTCATCCCACTGATCAGTGCCTCTTGGACCTGTTGATAGATCTTTTCCCGACTCTTGATCTTTGGCTTAGCCGCCCGCGGGGATACCGAGGTCTTTTGGAGGTTATAGACGGTATCGTGTTGCTTTACATCCCGTGCAATCTCGTCCTTGGTCTGTGAGCGCGCTGTCGTAACCTCCCGCATTGCATTGGTGGTCGTGGTAGGGATGATCTTGGCATCCATTTGCTTCTGAACGTCATGACTGATGATGTCAGTCATGTCGGCGGCCGCAATTTGATCAGTGGTATCGTTATCGAGAATGACTACTTGGTTATCGGTTGATGACCCTTTCTGATCCTTGGCCCCCTCATCTAACTGGGCTTGAGCCGCTTTCAGCAGGTTATCGGTAAAGTATGGCCGGAGGATTGGTCGAATATCCTTCTTGAAGTGCTCACTGAGGTTTTGGAAGAGGCGAATATCATTGTCAAAGACCAGGACTTCTTCAAACTGGTTCCGGTCCTTGTTGAATGAGTCAGCCGTCAGATCGATACTTCCTAGAATAACCCGCGTATCATGGGTTTCGTGATTACTCAGCAGGTAGAAGTGAGAGTGCAGGGCCTGAACTGGTGACATTTCAACGGTAAAGAGCCCACTCAACACGTTGGCTTGGTTGCTACTGGTTAAGCCCTCAAAGAGTTTAGCCGGACGCTTGTTAGCAACCGTAAGTAAAGCATTGGCCAACGCTTCCTTGGTAATTACTTCATCAGCGGTCTTGGCATCGCTGACCTTGGGTGTCTGGAGAGCCAATTCAACCTTGATGAAGTTGCTGAGGTAACGGTTGAAGAAGTCAGCAGTAACATCCCCTGTAACCGCGGTGAGGCGATTAAAACGACGGGCATCAAAAAGCTGACTGATCTTCATCGGTGGAGTTTCCTGACCGTTAAATACAATGTGAATCTTTTTCAAATTTGGATCATTAACCATAAACGTTATCCTTTACAATCTAGTATATTTATAGCCTATTTTCGTTGATTTAAGCGGATTTTGCAAGTTCCTTCTTAAGGTTCGATCTGAGTAAACAAAAGAGTGGCAGAAGAATTAGTCTTCTGTCACTCTTTCTGATTAGCGCTGCTTAACTGCACCGTTGGCATAGTTGATATCAATATTGCGTTGGACATTCGGCACGAACACGTTGAAATTAACGCTGCCATCCTTTGATTGGGCCTGAATATGGGCACCAGCGGGTACGATACTATTGCCACTATAGATATCAGTTACCCGGTAACGGACCTGCTTCCCTTGATCGAGGGCCTTCCGGACAATTCCCTCGTAGTAATTTTGCCCGGTTGAGGTACTGCTCCGGGCCTCATTCGCCCAGGCTGTCTGGGTCGCAATGTTTTTAGGGTTGGATTCGGAAGCATCGAAGCCTTGGATTCCCCCAACTAAGGCGTAACCCAGCAGGTGGCCGCGGTCATAGGCGTGGTTGTAGCCTCCAGTTAAGTTGTGGGCCTGTAAGAAGCCTGCTGGTTTCCAATTGGTGGCCCCGTTACCAGTTACGGAACGATTTTGGTATTGGCGCGTTGTCTTATTCAGCCAGGCGTCCCCACGCCAGGCACGCCCCTGACTATCCAATTGATTGACTGCATAGGGAGCACTACTGATATTGGTATTTAGACCGGCTTGGTTGTTATTGATAATAAAGGCCCCATGACCATTCCAGACGATGTTATTTCCCAGTTGTTGGCGAACTGCTGGCGTCAGGACCACTTCGGCCTGTTGCTTAGTTGGCGGGAGTTGTTGCTGATTGCCATAATTGCCTGAGCGGGCGGAATTGCTCTTTCCCCAGGCCATGAAGCGCTGAATACCTTGGGTAAGGGATGCATCCCCCTCAGTCGGCTTCTGAATTACACCACCGACAGCGAGCAGGGCGATAATCCCGAAGACAATATGCCATATCTTTTTCTTTATGCGGTACATAGAATCTTCCTTCTTTGAATGCTTTTCTCCTATTGTACAATATTTAAGCGAACGTATGGTCAAAAAATAAAAGGTAGGCTAACTTGCCTACCATTTATTGTTACTTTTGTAGTTTTGGTGCGGTGTGGAATTTGTAGATCAGGGTCATGATGATCAGGAAGATCACACCGACAGATACGGAAACCCGCGTGTCGGGGTTGAAGAACATGAAGATCAGGATAACCGTTAAAGCAATTAAACTAAAGTAGTTATATGCCGGGTACATTGGCATCTTGAATGGGTGGTTAACCAGCTGATCAGGGTTGTTCTTCCGGAAGTTCAGCTCGGACAGCAGAATGATGAACCATGGTACCATCCCGGGCAGAACACTAGAACTATAAACAACCACGAAGACGTTCCGGGCACTTGCGCTGAATGCGGACAGCAACATGTTGATTGCAAAGCCAAGGAAGATCCAGAAGGCAATCGTCAGGATAGCTACGTTCGGAACGACCCGCTTGGAAAGCTTACTGAAGACCTTTGGCACTTCACCGTCGATGGAGAGCTTGAAGAGCATCCGGCTGGCACTGTAGATCCCGGAGTTAGCACCGGAAAGGGCCGCCGTCAGAACAACAAAGTTAATGATCCCGGCAGCACCCGTGATGCCGACCTTGGTAAAGGTTTCAACGAATGGTGAGCCAACCGCCTTCAATTCGTTCCATGGGTAAATTGAGACGATCACGAAGATGGCCCCGATGTAGAAGATCAGGATCCGCCAGATAACGGACCGGACAGATTTAACGATGGCCTTCCGTGGTGAAGCGGCTTCACCAGCAGTGATCCCCAGCAATTCAATTCCCTGGTAAGAACCGGCGATCACAGACAGTGAGAACATGAAGCCCATGAAACCACCAGTGAAGAAACCACCGTGGGTCCAGAGGTTAGAGATCCCAACTGGGTGCCAATTATTTCCTAGCCCAACGACAATGACCAGTAACCCCAGGATGATCATGGCGATAATCGTAACCACCTTGATCATCGCAAACCA
>DBOT01000096.1 GCA_002299975.1 Lactobacillaceae bacterium UBA639 | reverse complement strand
TAATTGTTGAATATAATGTATTCTAATTACGCTTATATTATAGCATGGTTTAGCGACTTGGACGACCGTCTGGCTTTTGCTGGGCGGTTTTCTGCTTAATGCACTAAACCATATTTCAATTGAAGTTAGGTGTAAGAAGATTTGAGTGCTTTTAGTTTACGATTATTAAATAGAAGCTTTAGTTAGGCAGATGGCTGACGGCGTAATCTGCCTGTTCCTGAGTGAATTTTTCTCCTGCATTAGAAGTTAACTGATCGCGAATAGCATCTGGTGACATGTCCTGATCTTTTTGATAAGATTTTGCTTTTTCAAGGGCATTTTTATTCCAATCGGCTTTAACATGGTCAATGGCATATTGCGCAGCTTTAGGCTTGAACTTTTCTCCATATTCCGATGTAAGTTGATCATATATTCCTTGTTTTGACATATGCATATCATCAGAATAACTTTGTGCCTTATGCAATGCAGACGTATAGGTAACGGGAACCTTGGCTTTTTTTGAAGAAGTTTGACTCGAATTGGTTGTAGTTGATTCTTTTGAATTATTACTAGTGCTGGCACTTCCAAAACCGATTAATAGCAATATAACTATAACAAGCCAAAACCAAATACGTTTATAAAACGGCTTCTTTTCTACGTATGTGTTACCATTTTGATCTTTTATCTTCTTTGTCATAATAGACTTTCCTTTCTATATACGCCTTCTTTATGTAATAATTCAGCCGAAAGAGACTTTTCCTCAATTCTCTTGATATCAATAATTATACATTGCATTCTCATGCACGAAAACGAACAAGCTATTAAGCTTGAAGAAAGATTTAGTCAGTCATCGTAATTACCATTTCCTAGGAAGCGCAAACGTACGCAACGCTATCAGCTTTATATCCGTATTTAATTAAAAACTTGTCGATCTTCAGGTCACCCCTGGCAGTACGAATTGTGGTAAGATATTTAGTATAAAATTAGTGGTTGCCCTTTTATCAACACCAGTTGAGGATGAGCGACCTTTTTGTTTGGGGGAAGTAGCCTAGTGGCAAAGAAATTTTATGCAGTGAAGAGGGGCTATCGACCGGGAATCTATACATCCTGGCCAGAATGCCAGCGCCAGGTCAGTGGCTATGCTGGGGCAATCTACAAAGGTTTTCCTAGCCGGAGTGCGGCGGTGGCCTGGCTGAAGGGGGAAGACTCATCTTTCCGTCCGCAGCAGCTAAGTCTTTCGTTAGGTGCCAATGATGCGACGGTTACCCCGGCCATCCGGCTCTATACGGATGGCGGTTCTCGGAACCACGGTAATAAACGAGGCCAGCACGTCAAGAGTGACGACAAGGCGGCCTGGGCTTATCTGATTGAGTACCAGCAACAACGGATTACCGGGACCGGTGGTGAGTTCGGGGCGACTAACAACAAGATGGAGGTAACCGCACTGATCAAAGCGCTGGAGTACCTGATTGCTCACCACCTAAATGATGAGGCGATCCTGGCCACGCTTGATTCGCATTATGTCTTAGACCCAATCATGAAGGGGTGGCTCTATGGTTGGAATCGTCGGGGCTGGGTGACCGCTAGTGGGAGTCCCGTTGCCAATCGTGAATTATGGCAGACAGTGCTGCACTTGTTGCCGCAATTTTCCCAGCTGCATTTCAGCTGGACTAAGGGTCACGCAATCAACCAGGGTAATAACACGGTTGACGAATTGCTGAATGAGACGATGGATCAGATGGAAAGGAATTGAGGTTGAGAAAGATGAAGATTGGAATTGATAGGATGGCCTTTGCCACGACGGATCAATACATTGATTTGACAGAACTGGCTGCCAAACGTGGCGTTGATCCTAACAAGTACACGATTGGGATCGGTCAGGACCGTCAAGCGGTGGTTCCGCCAACTCAGGATATCGTAACCCTTGGGGCGCGGGCGGCTAAGAAGTTACTGACGCCAGACGTTACTCAACGGCTATCGACAATTATCGTGGCAACTGAATCGGGGATTGATAATTCCAAGGCCAGTGCCATCTATATCAAACACCTCCTGGGCCTCGATGATTATATTCGGGCGGTAGAACTCAAGGAAGCGTGCTATTCCGGGACCGCAGCAATTCAGTTTGCCCGGGGACTGGTGGCCCTGAATCCCCAGGAGACGGTTCTGGTGATTGCAGCTGACATCGCCCGTTATGGACTCAACACTCCTGGCGAAGTAACCCAGGGAGCAGGAGCGGTGGCCATGCTGATCAGTGCCGATCCGCACGTCCTGGCAATCGAACCAACGAGTGTTTCCTACAGCCGTGACCTCATGGACTTCTGGCGCCCCCTGTACGCAACGGAGGCCATTGTGGATGGTAAATACTCAACGGGGGTCTACATTGACTTCTTCAAGAACACTCTGACCCGCTACCTGCAGCGGACGGGACGCCGCCTCGACGACTTTGCTGGGATTGCCTTTCACCTGCCGTTTACCAAGATGGGTAAAAAGGGCCTGGAGGGCGTCCTTCAGGATCGTGATGACGCGGTTGCCAACCGGCTTCGTGAACAGCTGACGGCTAGCCAGGTTTATTGCCGGCAGGTTGGTAACCTCTACACCGGCTCATTGTACTTGGGCCTGATGTCCCTCCTGCAAAACGGGCAGGTAAAACCGGGCGACCGTTTGGGACTCTTCTCATACGGTTCCGGGGCGGAAGGCGAGTTCTATAGCGGAATTGTTCAGCCAGCATTTGCCGAAAACCTCAGTGACGTTAAGCGTGACCTAGCGGATCGGCACCAGGTTTCAATTGACGAGTATGAGCAGCTGTTTGACAGTCAGCTGGGGATGCAGACGGCTGATGTTCAATTCGATCTGCAGAATGATAAGGCGCCGTTTGTTCTGTCTGGCCAAAAGAACCATCAACGAATTTATCGAGAAAAATAATAAAAAATGACTGACGAAAATCGTCAGTCATTTTACTTCCCGGTTTGTAAAATTAAGTT
>DBOT01000037.1 GCA_002299975.1 Lactobacillaceae bacterium UBA639 | reverse complement strand
AACTTATTCTTGAAATTTAGAAAGTTATTTCTTGCAATCTACCAAAAGTAAAAAACAGGAAGTCGAGTTGGTGTTTTTCGACTTCCTGTTTGCTTATTTTTGTTGTAAAAGAAGGTTCAGAATCGCGTCCTCGGGAATTTTGCCGAAGTAGTCACTGATTCGGACGTCTTTTAAAGCATCTTTGACGTCTTCCTCGTCATAACGGACCCCGATCAGCCGCTGCTCAAACTCACTGATTGCCCGCTGGCCGAAGAAATCACCATAGGTCTTGAGGGCTTTGATGCGGCCACCTTCCAGGTTGATCCGGAAATCGACTGTCCCCTGGGCAAAGTGCTGCCGATGCTGGAGGGCCGCCTTTGGTGATTCGCCGTAGACCCAGTCCCAGTTGCTGTAGACGGCCTGGTTGAGCTGCTCGACGTTCTTCTTCGTCTCATCGTCCAGTTGGTATTCGCGGGCATCCTTCAGGTCGTCGACACCCAGGATAGTCTTGGCTAAGGTGTCCCGGAATTTTTCAATGGTCAGGTGTTGGTATTCGGGCTTGAAGAACGGCTTTAGGTTGGTGACCCGGCTGTGGACGGACTTGATACCCTTGGAGGCAATCTTGTCGGCCGGGACATTCAGGGCTTTACCGATGACGTCCAGGTCGACGTCGTACATCAGGGTCCCGTGGGAGAACATCCGTCCTTTTTCGGTCTTCATTGCGTTTCCCGAGAATTTCTTCCCGTTGATTTGGAGGTCGTTGCGCCCGGACAGCTCAGCCTGGGTGGCGCCAAGCTTATGTAGGGCCTTGATCACGGGATCGGTGAACTTCCGGAAGTTGCCGATCGAGTCCCCGTCGTCCTTGGTGATGAAACTGAAGCTAACGTTGCCGAGGTCGTCGTAAACGGCCCCACCGCCAGAGGTCCGCCGGGTGACGATGATGTTATGCTGCTTTACGTATTCCTGATTGATCTCCTCGTAGGCGTCCTGGTAACGACCCAGGATAATGCAGGGGGAGTTGATGTAGAAGTACAGGATAGGTTCGTCAAGGTAGGCGTGCTCCATCAGGTAGGTCTCAAGTGCCAGATTGTACCGGATATCGCGGTTATCAGTTACAAGGTATTTCATTATGTGATCCTTCCTTAGTTAAAATCGAAGTCATCAACGAGGTGCACTTTAACGTTGTCACTGTTCTGGAGAAGCTTGGCGACTGGACAACGCTTCTCGCATTTTTCGAGGATGGCAACCGCTTCATCATGGCTGACCTGGGGAATCTTGACCTGCGCATCGAGCCAGAATTGGAAGCCGGGGTTATCAAAGCCCATCTTGATGCCGACCCGGATAACGCTCTGGTGGGACAGTCCCCGACGCTTCTCTTCCGCCTCAATGGTTGCGTTGAGGCAGGTGGCCAGTGCCAGGCCGATCAGTTGCTCCGGGTTGGTGCCCGGGGTATCGTGAACCGGATTGCTGGTGAGCACGTCGAGGTCACCACCGGTAATAACCTTGGCGTGGCCCTGGATGCCTTCCTTGTTCTCGACGACGGTTTGGTACAGTACTTTCTCTGCCATCATAAATATCCTCCTTTGAATTCCCTTACTTAATTATAGTGCGGTAAGCGAAAATGGAAAGCAATATGTATTATAGTGACGACTAATCGGATGGATAGGGTGCTTTTACCTATTTGGGAGGAGCGGGGGAGCTGTATCCAGTTCTTTCTTTTGACATTGTAGTTAACCATGTTATAATAGTTGCGTGCGCAAGCATATAAGCAGAGAGGGATGAGAAAATGACGTACCTTGACCAATGGTTTGTATACACCAACCGTCAGCTGGCAATGAAGAAGGAGATTGAGCAGGCAATCCAGCGTGTGGAGGGCTCGACCCTGACGCTGAACGAGTTCTTGCTGCTGTACTTCTTGGATCAGACGGCCGATCACCGGATAATGCAGAATGACCTGCAGGATAAGTTGCACCTTTCCGCGTCGGCGGTCTCGCGAATGATCACCAAGCTCGAGGCCAAAGACTGTGGAGTGATTGAGAAGGTTGCCTGCAGTACGGACAAGCGGGCCACCTACATCGTTTTAACGACCCGGGGGGAAGAATTGCTTAAGAACGTTTTGCAAGAGGTCGAGGTCAGCCTGGCAAAATACAAGGATTTCCTGAAGTGAAATAAGTGACCGCCCCCCTTTTTACTATTAACGTTGCGTGCGCAAACAAATTGATTGAAAGGAAGTACAAAGCATAGCAAAAGAATTTGATCAAAACCACCTGAATGTTCCGAACTTGTCGATTTTGGAAACCAATAACAGTGGCCTCTTCCACCCGACTGAGGATGGTGCCAATGAGGCTACCCTGCCGGCCGACCTGGCCAGCCACAGCGGCTTTTCCCGGGTGTTTAAGAGGGGAAAGCTGACCTTTGGGTTGATCGCCCCGTTCAAGGGTTACCCGGATACGCCAATTCCAGATGTCGGTGACCTGGGAAAAACGGCCCAGCTGGCCGAGAAGGCGGGGTTCGCAGCCCTGTGGATCCGTGACGTGCCGTTTTACGATCCCCACTTTGGTGACGTCGGTCAGGGGCTCGACCCGATGGTGACGATGGGGTACCTGGCGGCCAAGACCAGCAAGATTGCGATCGGGATCGCGGGGATGATTGCCCCGTTGCGGTAACCGATTCACATTGCTAAGGCGGCCGTTTCGGCGAATGTCCTGACTAATAACCGCTTCATCCTGGGGATGTCGACGGGGGACCGACCGGTAGAATATCCGGCCTTTAAGAAAACGTTTGATGATCGTGCCGAGCATTTCCGGGAGTCGTGGGAGATGATTCGGACCCTGGCGGACCAGGGGAGCCATTTCGCTAAGTTCGCGGGTAAGCACTACGGAACCCTGGACGGCTCGATTGAATTTGTCCCGAAGATGCCGGGGGACAGTCGGTTGCCGATGATCTCGATCGGCCGCTCGCGGCAGAGCTTCGGCTGGCTGGCCAACGACGCGGATGCCTGGGTCTGGCACGGGGTCAACCTGGATGACACCAACAAGATCGTCCGGGTCATCAAGGAGTGCAACAAGGACAACACCTGGCATCCGTTTGGCTACGCGAACTTTGTGGAGCTGCTCGACGACCCGAACGCGCCGGCCCGGCTGTACAACAACATCTACCTATGGGGCGGCTCCAAAGCGATCGCCGACTTCTGGGAGCAGCAGCGTGAGCAGGGCCTTTCCCACGTCACGATCAATCTGAAGCCAACGCAGCGGCCGTTCAAGGAAGTTGTCCAGGACTTTGCGGAAAACATCCTGCCGAAGTTCAAGGATTAGTTTATTGATGGGAGGTTTTTATAATGAAGAATGTATTGGTAATTGGTGCTAGCAGTCAGATTGCCCAGTGGGCGGACAAGGCATTGGCAAAGAATCCAGACATCAACCTGACCCTGTTTTTACGTCACCCGAATAAGCTGAGTGCCGACCTGCAACAGGAGCGGCAGATCGTCGGGGATGCGACGGACCTGGATGATGTTCGCAACACCGTCAAGGGGATGGACATCGTCTACGCAAGCCTAGCTGGGGAGGTCAAGAAGGCCGCCGAGACGATTGTGAAGGCCATGGACCTGGAGGGGGGCAAACGCCTGATCTGGACCTCGTCTCTGGGTATCTACAACGAGATCCCCGGTGAGTTTGGCCGCTGGAACCAGCAGGTCCTGGGCGGCTACTATCACCGGTACCGTCTAGCAGCGGACGTGGTCGAGGGTAGTGACCTTGACTACACTATTATTCGGCCAGACTGATCAAGGACCCGACCAAGGCTGTTCGTGACTCGATTGCGGTCGACAAGCCGGGCACTGATGGCGATCGGCCGCGGCCAGAGGTAATGAGTGCCAACGGTGGTTATGAGCCGGCAACTAAGGAAGATATCAAGCTGCGTTTTTCATAAAATTTATTTTCCTATTCCCTCAGAAATGCTGACATAACGCTGGGCCGAACTTGGAACACCCAGCCCTGAATAAAATCGGTTGATGAACCCGCGGCGGCTCATCAACCGATTTTTTGTTTGCAGAACTTGGCGACCGTCAATTTAGTCCGGGCGGAGCTTCCCTATACTTAGATGGTGAAGGGAGAGCTGCATATGGTTAAGATTCAACAATTTTTCACGAAGTACCGCCACTCGATCGTGGTAGTCACGACAGTCATGCTGGTGCTGGCGGAGGCGGCCCGGTTTGGTGTCCACAGCCTGTTGGCCTACCAGGCCATCATGGTTGTTGCCGGCCTTATCGGTTTGGCACCGATCCTGCTGACGGCGATCTCGTCTCTGGAGGTCCGGTTGATCTCCATTGATGTCCTCGTCAGCATTGCCGTGATCGGGGCGTTCATCATCGGTGAGTTTAACGAGGCGGCGATCGTGACCTGGCTGTTTATGCTGGGGGAAGTCTTGGAAGATGCCACCCTCCAGAAGACCCGGTCCGCCGTCCAGCAGCTGGCCAACATGGCTCCGCAGACGGCACTGGTGGTCAATGACGACGGTACCACCAGTGAGGAGGATGTTGACTTCCTGGATGCCGGAACCCGGGTCCTGGTCAAGACCGGGGCCCAGGTGCCGGTCGATGGGACGGTTCACGCCGGCAAAGCCCTGGTGAACGAGGCCAGCATTACCGGTGAATCCCGCCTGATCACCAAACAGGTAGGCGACCCAGTTTACGCCGGGACCATCCTGGAGAACGGGACAGTCACGGTGGAGACAACGGCGACCGGGGACGACACCACCTTTGGTAAGATCATCGAGCTGGTAGAAGAGGCCCAGGATTCCCAGGCCAAGACGCAGCGCTTCATTGACCGCTTTACCAAATACTACACGCCACTGGTCCTGTTAGTGGCAATCCTCGTGGGCCTGATCACCCGGGACTTTCGCCTGGCCATCACCGTGATGGTTCTGGGCTGTCCTGGTGCGCTGGTCATCGGTGTTCCAGCATCAACCGTAGCAGGGATCGGTAATGGTGCCCGGCGTGGGATCCTCTTCAAGGGCTCGGACGTCATGGACCGGCTCCGGCACGTCGATATGATTGCCTTTGACAAGACCGGGACGCTGACCCTGGGAAAGCCCGTGGTTAAGGACATTTTGGTATTGAAGGGGAATCGTCAAACGATCATTGATCAGGCGGTGGCAATTGAGCAACAGTCAGACCACCCGCTGGCCCAGGCGATCACAGATCTCTCGGCTGAGAAGCAGCTGACCCCGATTGACGTGAAAACCGTGAAAGGGCAGGGAATCCAGGCAACAATTGCGGACCAAGAATACCGCATGGGGAACCAACAGTTGCTTGCGGACCTGATTGAAGATGATGCGGACCTCAAGGAGGCAACAACTCGACTAGCCAACGCGGGTAATTCCCTTGTGATCTTTGCTAGTGTTGACCACAGTGAACTGGCCATCTTTGCCATCAAGGACCGGCTTCGTCCGCAAACCGCTCAGGCTCTCCAGCAGCTCAAACAGTTGGGTGTCAAGCGCCTGGTAATGCTGACTGGTGATAATGTGGGGACGGCCAGAGAGATTGCGTCCGCCTTGCCGATTGATGAGGTTCATGCGGAAATGCTACCCCAGGACAAGGCCCGCTTTGTTGAGCAGGAACGCCAGCGGGGGCACCAGATTACCTTTGTCGGTGACGGGATCAACGATAGCCCGGCCCTGTCAGCGGCGAACGTTGCCGTGGCGATGGGCTCGGGAACCGATGTAGCGATGGACGTTTCCGACCTCGTCCTCGTGAAGTCCGACCTGGCCAACCTGGTGACCGGCTTTGAGCTGGCTAACCAGACGATGCGGAATATGAATGAGAATATCGCGATCGCCCTTTTGACGGTTGTCCTGCTGTTCATCGGTCTCTTTGTCGGTTACATTGAGATGGCCTCGGGGATGCTGATCCATGAGTTGAGTATCCTGATTGTGATCCTAAACAGTATGCGGCTGATCAAATATTCGCCGAAAGTTGACCATCATCAATTTTTAGCACCAGCAAACGACCTAAAATAAAGCGTGTAAGGAAGTGTTTAGAATGGAAAAAGTAATGATGAAACTCGGTGGACTGACCTGTCCATCGTGCCTGACAAAGATTCAGAAGAGCGTGGAGAGCGTCGATGGTACTGCAGATGTCAAGGTACTCTTCAACGCGGGCAAGGTAAAATTCACCCTTGATCCAGCCAAGACTTCCACTGATACAGTGCAGGAAAATATTGAGAAGATGGGCTACGTAGTCCAGGGCGTCAAGACAAAGGAGCTTTAATCATGACCAGTGAAGAACGTTACGAACAAGAACTGAAGCAAAGTGATATTGACCACCATACCCCGACTGCCGGGGCGATGACCGGTCACATCATTGCCAACCTGCTGATTCATTCCCTTAAGATCAGCCAGGCCAAGCTGTTTGCCCAGGGGCCTGCTACCCTGTTCCTGGACCAGAACGGGGACAAGTGGATTGCTTACGAACAAACGGAATTTGCTAGCCTCAACCACCTGCTGGTTAACAACGGAGAGAGCATTCCGACAACCACCGACCAGTTCAAGCAGTTTACGATGCTGGAAGAAGACGGAGCCACTAAGTACCAGCTGGGGGATGATCAGCTATTCGCCCTCGTCAAGGACTTCGATACCCAGATCCTCTTCATTACCAAGGCAATTGCCCTGGCGGAGAAGGAATATTGGCCGGAACTAGCAAATAATCTGACTGGATTGCTTGCCTGGATCAAGGAGCAGATTGCCTTGACCCAGCGCTTCCTGGGTCACGATCTACGGACCGGGTTGTATACTGAAGACGATGATGATGACGATTTCTAGAAACTAGTCTGATGGAGGGATGACGATGGCGGAAGAACTTTGTGTGCGGCTGGTGCCCCTTTTCAACCAACTGAGTATTGACCGGCAACGGCAGGTAGAGCAACTGGTTCACCACCAACGCGTTCGCCGGGGAACAATTGTCGTCAGCCCGAACAACAGCAACCGCCTGGTGATCGTCAAGCAGGGGAAGGGCCGGTTATACCAACTAAGCGCTGCGGGTGAGGAACAAGTCCAACGGGTCCTGAGTACCGGAGACTACGTGGGGGAGACCTGGTTACTGGGGGTCACCAACAGTAGTAGCTACGTGGAAATGACCACGGACAGTGACATCTGCATCCTCGATCGGGCGGACTTCACCCGGCTGATCCAGAATCACAGCGACATTGCCCTGAAACTCCTGGCTGGGCAGGCGGTAACGATTGATGACCTGCGGCAACAGACCCAGCTGATGGGCCTGCCGAGCATTGAGGAAAGATTGGCAATGTATCTTAATCACCTGGTCGCCAAGCAGGGTAGCACGCTGGTCACCCTGCCGTTGAAGTTAAAAGACCTATCTTCGTACCTCGGGACGACGCCGGAGACCTTGTCCCGCAAACTGGCCCAGCTGCAGAAGAGCGGTCAAATTGACCGTCATCTGCGGCAGATCCGGGTGCTGGAGTCCCTCTAGGTTTGCGTAAGCCTGTTATCAGATTAGTCGCAAAAATTAATTTAAATTACCTCTTCCAATTCTAAATGTGATCTGCTATACTATTATTTGTTGGTTAAATGCTGACTTAGCTCAGTTGGCAGAGCACGTCACTAGTAATGATGAGGTCGGAGGTTCGAATCCTCTAGTCAGCATTAGATAGTGTAGGATAGCCTATT
>DBOT01000141.1:4275-4568 GCA_002299975.1 Lactobacillaceae bacterium UBA639 | reverse complement strand
GCAAAGCGGACCGCCCGCATCATCCGCAGGGCATCCTCGTGGAAACGCTCGTTAGGATCACCAACCGCCCGAATCAGGTGCTTCTTCAGGTCGGTCAGACCGTCAAAGAGGTCAATTACCTCCCCATTCTCCCGAAGTGCCAGGGCATTAATCGTAAAGTCGCGCCGCTTGAGGTCCTCGGCCAGGGAACGCACAAAAGTAACCTTGTCTGGACGACGGTAATCCTGGTACCCTGACTCAGTACGAAAGGTCGTCGTCTCATAACCCGTCCCGTGATCCAGGATCATCACGGT
>DBOT01000141.1:4115-4261 GCA_002299975.1 Lactobacillaceae bacterium UBA639 | reverse complement strand
CCGTGCTCGATTCCCGTATCAACGGTCCGCTTGAAAATGGCCTTGATCTCACTGGGATAGGCGCTCGTTGCAATATCAATGTCGTGGATGGGATCCCCCAGAATGGTGTCGCGCACACACCCACCAACAAAATAGGCTTCAAAGCC
>DBOT01000141.1:1416-4022 GCA_002299975.1 Lactobacillaceae bacterium UBA639 | reverse complement strand
TTATCAAGTCCTTCTTTTCGTCTGATATTGATTATAACAAATCACCTTTTACTGTGCTAATTTTCGTTTTGTGGTATAGTTAAAGTAAATTACTACTACAAAGGAGGCTGACTTGTAATCATGAACTATCCATATCAAAAACGGTTTCAGGATTTCCTGCGTGACCAGAAGAAGCTGGCTCCGCTGACCGTCCAAACCTACGATACTAGCCTGACCAACTTTTTCACCTACCTGATGGCCAACCGACCCGCCTTTGCCCACGACCCCCGGCTAGCGAATCTCACCGAGAGTGATGTCCGGGCTTACTTCGACATGCTGCGGACCCAGCAGGGAATCACCATGGGAACCTACAACAAGATTCTCTCTCACCTTAACCGGTACTTCCGCTACCTCTTCACTCACCAGTTAATTAAGGACTACCCCACCCTGACGCTCCACGGTCAGGCCATCAATCCCCGGCAGCGGATCTCGACCAAGTGGCTCCAGCAGCTGGATACGATCCTCCAGGACGACCACGTTCATTACTACACCCGCTTGACCCTGCTGCTCAGTAAGCACGGCTTTACCGTGGGTGAATTCCTACAGCCCGGCTTTTATCGTGTCCTGGAGCAGCTCAAGGTCACCGATCCCGTTGAGCAGGCATTCTTGCGTCAGTACCACGACTTCATTCGTCCCCGCCAGGCTCTCCAGAATTCGGCCGACCTCTTCTTGAAGCAACGCTACCAGCCGGATGCCCCCCAGCTCACCAATGCCGGTCTGCATAAGTACCTGCGGGGCGACCAGGACTATTTGGGCTTCCACCTTGCCCCCAAGTACCTCCACCAAAGCTACGTTTTAACTGAGCTGGCCAAGCACCGTGACTTATCTGATGGGGAGTTGATGGACCACTTAAAGCTCGATCCGGCGTCCCTACTCTACTACCAGCGTCTTCTTTTGAAACTCCAATAATAAAAAAGCTAGTGCCGCCACAAATGGCGATAGCACTAGCTTCTTTATGCTGATTTTAATATTCCTCGTACTCGTCCAGCAGGTCCTGCATTGCGGTATCGGTTGGGACTAGTGTCAGGTAACGATGAAGCTCAGACAACAGCTCTTGAGTATTTCCCATCTCCCGGTCAAAGTCGATCAACTCTTTCAGGAAGGTTGGGTCATTCTGGTAGCTTGGTGCCGCCGCCCGGAAGTACTTGCCGGCAAGGTCAAGCTGTTCCGTCCGCTGGTATGACCGGGCTAAGTTCCAGTAGACCTGGGGATCAACCTCGTCCTCCTTGATCAGCGGAGCCAACAATTTGATGTTCGCCTGGTCATCGTGCTGGTGAAGGAGAAAATTGCTATACTGAAGGATAATGGTCAGGTTGTCCGGATCCAGCTCATGAGCCTTCTTGAGGTACTTCTCCATCAACTGGTGGTTGCCCAGGTGACTGACAATCTCCGCCGCCTGTGAGTACAGCCGCTCATTATACTGGTCAACCGCCAACCCTTCCTGAATCGTCCGCAGCGCCTGGGGATAGTTGCGTTGCTTAGAAAAGGCCTGGGCCAGGGCTGGATAGGCGGAGGCGTACTGGTCATCATCCTTGATCAGGTCCTCCAGGGTCTTAATTGCATCATCGACCTGGTCAAGGTGCAGTTGGGTGAGGCCGGTCTGGAAGCGAATATCACTCGTCTGGTAGTCCGGCTTAACCTGCTTGAGATATCCCAGGGCCTGCTTAAATTGACCGCTCTGGGCATAGCACATTCCCAGCCGACCAGCGATGTCAACCTTGGCAAATTCGGTGTACCCGTTCTTAATCAGCCGGAAGTAGTAATCAATCGCGTCATCGAAACGGCCAATCAAGTAATAGAACTCTGCCAAGGCAAACTGGACAGCCGGTTCATCGGGGGCCAGGCGTTCCGCTTCCTTGAGCTTCTGTTCTGTAACCTCGAACTCCTCCTCGGTCTGGTAAAGGTCAGCCGCCACCATCAAGGACTCGAGATAGGCCGGTGAATCGGGCTTAACCTGGGCCAGGTAGGAAAGGGCTTCGTCGTTATGCCCCTCATCAATGGCAATTGTGGCCAGGTTCGTCCGTAACTCATCTTCGTCTGGATAGCGATCGAGCAGGGTCAGGTAGGTTCGCCGGGCCTGGCGGAGAAAGCCTAGTCCGTATAGTTCCTCGGCCAGGCTAAAGAGCATATCGTCACTGTCATGGTCGAGGGCCTGACGGAAGGTCCGCTTAGCATTGGTTAACTCGCCCGCCTGTAATTGATCAAGCATCTGTTCTGAATATGTCAAATTTGGTCTCCCCTATTTAATAATATTTATCTTAAGAATAGCAAAGATCACCGCAAAAATAAAACGAGAGGGCTAGCTGAAACTAGCCTTCTCGTTTCTTATATACGACTGTTAATTACTTAACAGCGTCCTTCAAAGCTTTACCAGGCTTGAATGCTGGTACCTTGCTTGCAGGAATTTGGATTTCTTTACCAGTTTGTGGGTTACGGCCCTTACGTGCAGCACGTTGACGTACTTCGAAGTTACCGAAGCCGATCAGTTGAACCTTTTCACCCTTAGCCAAAGATGCTTGGATAGAACTGAAGACAGCGTCAACAGCAGCCGTAGCATCCTTCTTAGT
>DBOT01000141.1:0-1319 GCA_002299975.1 Lactobacillaceae bacterium UBA639 | reverse complement strand
CAATGAATGTTAATTTTGAGTGGTCCAAAATTAACGAAATAATTACGAGGAGTTCGTATCATTTCATTGTTAAGGTTAGCATAGTGAAACCCTACTGGCAAGCGCTTTTCACCAATTTTTAAGCCTTTTTTATGGTTTCCAAAAGCCAGTTATTTTACTGACGTTGACGCTTAATCAGGTGGATCGGAGTCCCACTAAAATCAAACGCCTGCCGAATCTGGTTCTCCAGATAACGCTGGTAGGAGAAGTGCATCAGTTCGGGATCATTGACGAAAATCACGAAGGTTGGCGGTGCTGTGGCGACCTGAGTGCCATAGTAGATCCGCAGCCGCTTCCCGTTCTGGGTCGGGGTTGGGTTGGCGGCGATGGCATCCATCAGAACATTATTAAGAACTGAAGACTGGATCCGCCGCTTATGGTGTGCATTAACTTCCTCAATCAGGCCTGGCAGCTGGTTAAGCCGTTGCTTAGTCTTGGCAGAGACAAAGATAATTGGCGCGTAACTCAGGTACTGGAACTCTTGCCGAATCAGGTTGGTGAAATCAGTCATCGTCCGGTGGTCCTTCTCCTTCAGAGTGTCCCACTTATTGACAACAATGATCACCCCACAACCGGCTTCATGGGCGTAACCAGCAATGTGCTTATCGATTTCACGAATGCCTTCTTCAGCGTTGAGAACTACGCAGACCACGTCACTATCGTCGATGGCCCGCATTGCCCGCATCAGGGCGTAGCGTTCCGTATTCTCGTAGATCTTCCCTTTCTTCCGGATCCCGGCAGTATCAACCATCGTAAACTCCTGGCCATCCGCCGTGGTGAAGCGTGTGTTGATGGCATCACGGGTCGTCCCCGCAACGTTAGAGACGATCACCCGGTTTTGACCCAGGATTGCATTGACTAAGGAAGACTTACCAACGTTTGGCCGTCCAATGAAGCTGAAGTGAATGCTATCATCTTCATCGTTAGCAACATTATCAGGGAAGCGGTGGATCACTGCATCCAGCAGGTCCCCCATTCCAACCCCGTGCACACTAGAAACTGGGTATGGTTCACCCAGTCCCAGTGAGTAGAAGTCATACACATCACTGCGCCGTTCCGGATTATCAACCTTGTTAACTGCCAGAACTACTGGCTTGTCAGATCGATACAAAATCCGGGCAACCTGCTCATCGGCATCGGTGACCCCGTTCTCGATATCAACCACGAAGATGATAACATCGGCCTCATCGATCGCGACTTCCGCCTGCTCCCGAATTTGCGTCAGAAGTGGCTGGTCAGAAAGCTCAATCCCCCCAGTATCAATCAGGTTGAAATGCTTG
>DBOT01000015.1:5587-8448 GCA_002299975.1 Lactobacillaceae bacterium UBA639 | reverse complement strand
ATTCTATAATCCACCATTTTTTAAAACTTGCAAATTTTGCGATTGAAAACCATAATATAGTTTCAAGCACTTTTACACGGATTAAATTAAATCGTTAATGATAATAATGAGGTGAATAAAATGGATGAACGGCCGATTGGCTTAATGGATTCGGGACTTGGTGGCCTGTCAGTAATGCGGGTCTTGCATAAGCAACTGCCCGATGAATCGCTAATTTTTGTGGGAGACCAGGGGCACTTTCCCTATGGAACCAAGAGTCAGGAAGAACTGCAACAGTTGGTACTAAAGATTGGCCGCTTCCTGGTGGATCAAGATATCAAGATGATGATTATCGCCTGTAATACCGCGACTGGGGCCGCATTACCCCTCCTTCAGCGTGAACTCCCGGTGCCGGTGATCGGGGTGATTGAACCCGGGGCCACTGCGGCGGTTAACCACCACCTGAAGACGGTTGGGGTGATTGGAACTGCGTCGACCATCAAGAAGGGGGCCTACCCACGAACCCTCCACCAGCTCGATGCCGGGATGACGGTCTACAGTCACGCTGCCCAGCCCATGGTTGCAATTGTTGAACATGGTCTGACCGGAACACCAACCGCCCAGCAGACCGTTGATACTGAACTAGCCTACTTTGACCAACACCCGGTCGATGGCTTAATCTTGGGTTGTACGCACTTCCCGTTCCTGGCAACTGAGATCCGGCAGAAGATGGGGGATGATGTCCTGCTGATTGATCCCGCCTACGAAACCATTAAGCAGGCGCAAGAAGTGTTGACAAAGCGGAATCTGCTAACGGACAAGTCGTCCGGCACAATCCGCCTGTACACAACCGGTGAGCGGGCCGACCTGGTTGCTGGTGCTGAGAAGTGGCTCGCTGGGCAGTTTACCAGTTGTGACCACGTTGACCTGTAAAAAGGAGGATATTCAGATGACCACATTAGTAATTGCTACCAAGAATGCTGGTAAGGCGCGAGAATATCGGAAGATGCTCGCCCCGCACGGTATTACGGTGAAGACGCTGGCTGACTTTGCCCCAATTAAGATCAATGAGAATGGTACCAGCTTTGAAGAAAATGCCACGATCAAGGCCCAAACTGTGATGGCTGCCCTGAACCTGCCCGTAATGGCTGATGACTCGGGCCTGGTGGTTGATGCCTTGAACGGGGCACCGGGAATCCACTCTGCCCGTTATGCCGGTGACCACGATGACGCGGCCAACAATGCTAAGCTCCTCCATGAACTGGCTGATGTCCCCGATGAAAAGCGGACGGCCCACTTCCACACAACCATTGTGGCGTTGAAGCCGGATGGGGCTAAGCTGGTTGCTAACGGCAGGGTCGATGGCCGGATTCTCCATGAGCGCCATGGGGAGAATGGCTTTGGTTATGATCCGCTCTTCTTTGTCGAATCCCTGGGCAAGTCAATGGCTGAGCTGACGGCTGACCAGAAAAACGCCATCAGTCACCGGGGAGCCGCCCTGCGTGAATTTATGGCCAAGTTCCCAGAATGGTGGCGGGCATGATGAAAGCCTTAATTATCAGTGACAACCATGGTGATCAGCAGATCCTGGAGCAGGTTACGCAGCATTGGCAAGGCCAAGTGGACCTCATGATTCACTGCGGTGATTCGGAGATGGAACCGACATTGCCGGTGATGCAGCGTTTTGACGTGGCGGTGCAGGGAAATAACGATTGGGGCCTGGACTACCCATTGGAGCAGACGGTTGTGAAGAATGATCGTCGAGTCTATGCTACCCACGGCCACCGCTATCAAGTTAATTCCACCCTCACACCCCTGATGCTCAAAGGACAAGAACAGCAGGCGGCGATGGTCTGCTACGGGCATACCCACCAGCTCGCCGTGACGGTTGAAGATGGCATGCTGATGATTAACCCCGGTAGTATCAGTCTGCCGCGGGGACAGTATGCTCGGCTTGGCGGCACGTACGCGGTGGTCGGGATTGACGATGAGCACTTCGTCGTGGACTACTATAACCGTGATAACCAGCCGGTTGCCGACCTGCACTTTGTCTTTAATCGTTAGGAGGCCTTTTTTGTGATTGACCAACACCTACAACAGATGCTCTTGACCAACAAGCAGAAGTTTATGATTCCGGCGAGTCTGGTTGCCACGGTCAATGTTACCAATAGCTTAGACCATGCTTTCCTGGTTCTGACCAAGGATCGCTATGCCAAGATTGTGGTGATTGATAACGATAACCGCTACCGGGGCCTAATCTCTTTAGCAATGATTACTGACCGGCTATTAGATACCCGGCGGATCGCCATTAATCGGCTGCAGAAATTTGTGGTTGGTGATGTCATGCAGACCGATGCACCGACGATCACCGATCCCTTTGATGTGGAGGAGAACCTTCACCTGCTGATTGACCAGTCTTTTCTAACGGTGGTGGATGCCGATCAACATTTCCAGGGAATTGTTACCCGGCGGGAACTACTAAAGGCGGTAAACTACACCGTTCATAACTTTGATCACTTCTATCAAGTTCAGGATAAATAATAAAAGACCAGCGAAATTTTGCTGGTCTTTTATTATCTAGTAATCATTTTTAAGTAGTTTCTCGATGGTTGCGAGAACACCGTCATGATTGTTATCGGTGGTAGTAGTATGCGCCGCCTGGAGCTTGATGACCGGGTTAGCGTTCTGCATGGCGTAGCTCCGGGAAGTCATCGCCAGCATCCCCAGGTCATTTTCATTATCGCCAAACGTGACAATCTCGTCATCGTGGAGGTGGAGCCGACGTTGGAGAACCGCTAGGGCATTGCGCTTGGTTCCCTGGGCGTTACCAATCAGGTCGGTGTTGAAGCCGGAGTTTTCAATGATTAACGATGGCGGCAGGT
>DBOT01000015.1:296-5577 GCA_002299975.1 Lactobacillaceae bacterium UBA639 | reverse complement strand
ACAGGTAGCCGTCCATCACGGCGGCGACCTTGTTGAGGTCAATGTGGGGCGCAAAGTTGATTGAAATCTTAGTAAACTGTTCGTCGGGATATTCGCTAAAGACCTGCCGGATATCCGGAACCCGGACTACCCTTTCGTAGAAGAGTTTGACGATGGCAAAATTCTTAGCATCCATCTGTTGGTCAACGTAGGAGGTAGTAGGGCCCGAGACGACGAGTTGGTTGATGTCCTGGGGACCATAGAAACGGTCGAGAATGTGCATTACCCGTTCTAGGGCGGTTACCTCAATGGGGTAGGCGGCGAGAAACTTATGACCGTGATGAATGACGGACCCGTTCTGTGAGATAAAGTCCATCTGATCGATGTATGGTTGGAACTCCCGGGCCAGCCGGGGGAAACTGGAACCACTTGCCGCGACAAAGCGGATGTTGCGCTTCTGCAGCTGGCGAAAGAGCCGCTTGAAACGATGCTGGTTATAGTGGTGGTCGTCACGCAAAAAGGTGCCGTCCATGTCAGTAGCAATTAGTTTAATGGTCATTGTGATGATTTCCCTCCCATGATAATGGAATGTTTTTGGCGTGCAGGGCCTGCAGGTAGGCAGCTAAGAACTTACTGGAGACCCGGGACTGACTACCGTTGGCGACGGTGATAGTCACTCGGAAGGCCAGCTGGGTTCCTACCGTGACGGGGCCCACGATCACGGGTTGATCGCGCAGCTCCGGGGTAGTAGCGATGAGTTTCTTGTTGACCGTCATCACCGTCTCCTTGACTTCGGAGATGACTGCGTTGGGGGCGATGTAGATATCGACATTGGCCACCATATCATTGCGTGAGAAGTTGCGCACGATGGTGATGTTGCGGTTGGGGATGTAATTGAGGGTTCCGTCCGCGCTGGTGACCTTGGTTGTCCGGATGCCCAGTGCAGTAACGGTTCCCTTGATATTGTCAACTTCAACAATGTCGCCCACGTCAAGCTGTTGCTCGAGTAGGATGAAAAAGCCGTTGACCAGGTCGCTGACAAATCCCTGGGCCCCCAGCCCGAGGGCAATACTGAAGATCCCGGCCCCGGCAATCAGGGTACCAACTGGGACGCCGATCTCGGAAAGGAGGGCGTACAGGAAGAAGAAATAACAGGTGTAGCGGTAGATGTTAAGGGTCAGGGCCCGAATGGTGGCTAACCGGTTACTGTTCTTCAGCAGTTGGTACTTATTGGACTCCAAGAATAGGTGGTCAATGATGCGGCGTCCGAGCCACAAGATGACCGCAAAAAGCAGGAATGTCAACAGGATCAGTAGGAGTTTGTTCAGGCATTGCTGGAGGATCTGGTGCCAGGACAGGTCGGTGAATGCCTTGCGGACCTCCTCGATTTGCTTATTAAACTGGGCATAGCTGGCAGCGATGACCATATTATCTTTCCTCCTCGTTAATAATTAGGTCAATTTTAACAGTGAATGCCGTAAAATGTCGATAGGACAATTGTTGTTTGGGGCTGTTTTGTGATATTCTAATCGTGAATAACTCATATAGATGACCACTTAGTTAAAAAGGAGGGGTACGATGACTTTTGGACAATTAGCCGGCTTGATTGCCGCCATTGCATTTTTGATCCTGGTTGTATTTGCCTGTGTTGTGTTAAACCAGCTGACCAAGACGATGAAGGAAACCAACGCCAGCATCACGCTTTTGACGCGTGATATGGATAACTTGAGCAAGGAAGTCGAGGATGTCCTTGGCAACACCAATTCCCTGCTAGAAGATATCAATAAGAAGTCTAGCCAGCTTGACCCAGCTGTTAAGGCGGTTGCGGATGTCAGTCAAAGCGTGATTGATATTAACGACAGCCTTCATGAGGTGACGGAAAAGGTCAACGCGCGGCGGGAGAAAACCCAATTAGGGATGAACCTGTTGAAGACGGCTGGTAAGGCTGCCGTTATGAGTGGTATTACGCGGTTCAGAAAACGGCGCGCAGATAAGAAGGGAGTCGAGACAGATGAGTAAGAAAGTATTAATCGGCGCACTCCTGGGTAGTGTAGCAACTGCTGCGGCCTGGAAGATTTTGCCTAATGAAAAGAAAGCAGTATTGAAGCAACGGGTTAATGAAACGGCGACCGACTTGGCCGACTGGACAACTGACTACGCCTTGGATGCGCTCGACATTGTTGATGCTAAGCTGGCTGAAACGGAAGCTACGGATCGGTTTAGCGGGGTTGTTGATGGTGTTAAGGGTGCCAAGGATAAGGCTAAGCAAAAGGCTAGTCACCTTGCTGATCGATTGACTAACGATGATTTTGATCAAGAGACGGCAGACATCCGGCGGGAACTTGCTGCTGCCGCTCATCCGGATGACAACGATGATCCAGTTGTTGACGACGACATCGTAATCGATGCTACTGATAATAAAGCTGAAGATAAAAAAGATACTAAATAAGTAAGCATACTAATAGCAAACAACTCCTTAGTAAAAAGGTGGTTGGTTGCTATTTTTTTGTTGAAAACGTTTGCCATTTTGGGGATGATCTGCTATATTAGTAAAGTTATGAAAAACTATGAAAACAGACAAGATCAGTAAAGAAAGGGCTATCTTATGGAGAAACAATCAGTAACAATTTACACCGTAGCACGTGAAGCACGGGTTTCGATGGCAACTGTTTCACGGGTTGTCAATGGTAATCCTAACGTTAAGCCAGCTACCCGCCAAAAGGTGATGGATGTCATCAAGCGGTTGAACTACCGGCCAAACGCAGTTGCTCGTGGCTTGGCTTCCAAGAAGACCACTACGGTTGGGGTTATCATTCCCCGCATCACTAATCCTTACTTTGCGGACCTGGCTTTGGGAATCGATGATATTGCCTCAATGTACAAGTACAACATCATCCTGACCAATTCCGATAACGATGATGAAAAGGTCCTCAAGGTGGTTCGGAACCTGCTGGCTAAGCAGGTCGATGGAATTATCTTCATGGGCTACAGCATGCCAGACGAACTGCGTGATGAACTGAAGAGCAGTAATACGCCGGTAGTAGTTGCCGGTTCTGTTATCAATGATGATGAACTAGCAACTGTCCGGATTGACTATGAGAATGCTGCTAAGGAAGCAACGCTGAAACTCTTGGATAACGCCAAGGATCACGTTGCCTTTGTCACCGGTCCGCTGAAGTACGTTATCAACAGTAATGACCGGCTGTCTGGTTACAAGGCCGCCCTAGCAGAACGGCACGTGGACTTTGATGACCAGCTGGTCGTGGAAACCGATGGAACCTACCAAAGCAGTTATGACCAGGCGAAGAAGCTGGTGGAAGCTGGCGTCAAGGCTGCCTATGTCAGCAACGATAATTTGGCAGTCGGCCTGTTGAACGGTTTGACCGACAATGGGGTCAAGGTTCCTGATGACTTTGAGATCATCTCCTCAAACGACACCACCTACACCAAGATCTCCCGGCCAACGATTTCCTCGATCACCCAACCCCTGTATGATATTGGTGCGATTGCGATGCGCCTGTTGACTAAGTTGATGGATGGCAAAGATTCCACTGCGGATGAGAAGGACGTCATCTTAGACCACGGCTTTGCACAGCGGCAATCAACGCGGTAAATTACTTTGACAACACGAAGTGAAATCCGGGCCCAGCGGGAGGCCGCCGAAAAAGAGCACCCGGCCCCGGCTGCCGATCCGGAACCGGTAGTAGAGCGCAGCCACCACTTCTTTAACTTTTGGGGAACGATCTTCTTAATCCTGTTCGTACTGAGTACGGTCTTAAATGCGACCATCCTCAGCCCGAAGTTTGTTCTTCATGAAGTTCATAATTCAGTGGTGGAGACAACGATTACTGATCAGGTCAACGGTGCTTTCGAACGCTACGGGGTGCCAACCTCAATTCTAACCGATAAGGATACCGATCGTTTGCTTAATCAAGCGGTCAACCAGGTCTATGCTGGTAAAAATATCCACCTGGACCTCAGTCGGGTAACCCAGCGTGCCGGGGCCGCGGCTGACAGTCAGCTGGCCCAATACGGCCTTGCCGGCGTGGGGAGTGCTGCTTCATCAGCCCTGAGTCAGAACGTCAATAGCGTGGTTAACAGTCAGCTGAACACCCCGGCTGTGGAGAACCTGGCCAACGGCATTCACCTGGCCAAGGTGGTGGTCAACGAGATCTTTATGGTGACCGGGATTGGCCTGGCGGTGTTAGCAGTCCTAGCTGTTTTTGGTCGCCACTTTGCCCAGAGCTTCAGCTGGATGGGGATTTGGACGGTTGTGGTTGACGGGGCCTTATGTGGCTTTGTTGGTAAGCTAGCCCCACAGCTGGCGGCCGATCAGCCAGACTACACCGCCTTCGTGGCGCAGCTGGCGACTGATTTCATGCGGACGGCATTCACTACCATCGGCCTCGTTCTGGTGGTTACCATTATCTTGTTGATTTGGCGAATCTTTGGCCGCCGCTTGCTTTCCCGTCGTTGACCTTGAATTAATCGCTAAACTTTGCTAAAATTTATCTGTTTATCACATTAATTAAGAAAAGAGGAGTCAGTAATGTCAGGACATTCAAAATGGCATAACATTCAAGGGCGGAAGAACGCCCAAGATGCTAAGCGTGGTAAGATTTTCCAAAAGATCTCACGTGATTTGTACCAAGCAGCTAAAGCAGGTGATCCTGATCCAGCGAACAACGCTCAACTGCGTTTGGTAATTGACAAGGCACATGCGGCTAACATGCCAAAGAAGAACATCGACCGGGCCATTGCTAAGGCTTCTGGTATTGGTGGTGCCAAGTTCGAAGAAGTAACTTACGAAGGTTACGCTCCGGGTGGTGTTGCCGTTATGGTTTCCGCACTGACTGATAACAAGAACCGGACGGCCTCCGCTGTTCGTTCCGCCTTCAGTCACTCTGGCGGTTCCCTTGGTGCTAGTGGTTCCGTTTCCTACATGTTTGATCGTAAGGGCTTGATCGAAATTCTTCGTGACGGTCTGGATACCAGTGAAGACGACATGTTGATGGACGCCTTGGATGCTGGTGCCGATGACATGAAGGCCAGTGACGAAAAGTTCCAAATCTTCACCGACCCAAGCAACATGGCTAGTGTCCGTGACGCTCTTCAAGGTAAGGGTTACGAACTGGATACTGCTGAAGTAACGATGATCCCACAAAACCGGACCGCCGTTCCTGAAGACAAGGTTAAGCAATACCGGCACTTAATTGATGAATTGACTGCTAACGATGACGTTGCCGACATCTACGAAACTGGGATTTTGCCAGATGACGATGATGACGACGAAGAAGAATAA
>DBOT01000015.1:0-156 GCA_002299975.1 Lactobacillaceae bacterium UBA639 | reverse complement strand
GGGGATGGATAATGGAAGCTTTTGAAAAGGACCTAAACGTGATTGTTAGCCGGCGGATCGCTGACCTCTATGTATTACCATTTAAGCATTATTACCGACTGATGGTGGTTGACGTCACGATTGCGGCATTGCTAGTACCTGATGAAAATTCAATTA